>NZ_JBLVKW010000001.1:301712-356661 GCF_048270745.1 Streptomyces sp. NPDC056231
GGACCGAGGCACCCGGGTGCCTCGGTCCGCCTCCCCGGGTCAGACCGCCGTGTCGGGGCCCGCGTCCTTGCCCCGCATGGCGAGAAGTTCCTCGTTCGGGACGGCGCCACCGAAGCGGCGGTCCCGCTGGGCGTACTCCAGGCAGGCCCGCCACAGGTCACGGCGGTCGAAGTCCGGCCACAACACATCCTGGAAGACCATCTCGGCGTACGCGCTCTGCCAGAGCAGGTAGTTGGAGGTGCGCTGCTCGCCGCTGGGGCGCAGGAAGAGGTCCACGTCCGGCATGTCCGGGTAGTAGATGTACTTCGCGAAGGTCTTCTCGTTGATCTTCGCGGGGTCCAGCTTTCCGGCCGCGACGTCCTCCGCGATGCGCTGCGCGGCATCGGCGATCTCGGCCCGGCCGCCGTAGTTGACGCAGAAGTACAGCGTCATCCTGTCGTTGTCCTTGGTCTGCTCCTGGGCGACCTGGAGCTCCTGGACGACGGACTTCCACAGCTTCGGCATCCGGCCCACCCAGCGGATGCGGATACCCAGTTCGTCCATCTCGTCGCGGCGGCGGCGGATGACGTCCCGGTTGAAGTTCATCAGGAACTTCACTTCTTCCGGGGAGCGCTTCCAGTTCTCCGTGGAGAAGGCGTACAGGGAGAGGTTCTTGACGCCCATCTCGATGCAGCCCTTGAGGACGTCCATGACGACCCCCTCGCCGACCTTGTGGCCCTCGGTGCGCGGGAGACCCCGTTCCTTGGCCCAGCGGCCGTTCCCGTCCATGACGACGGCGACGTGCTTGGGCACCAGCTCGCCGGGAATCTTCGGGGGCGTGGCCCCGGAGGGGTGCGGCTCGGGGGTCTTGTACGTACGCCTGTTACGGCCACCGAGGATCCCGCGTACTGCCATGAGCTGTCTCGTCTCCCTGTGCCTGCTGTGTCTGTGTTACTTCTCTACGTATCGCAGCGAGCGCAGTCCGCGCTCCAGATGCCAGTGCAGATAGGCGGACACCAGCCCGCTCCCCTCCCTGACATGCCGCGCCTCGCACGCGTCGGCCGTCTCCCAGTCACCGGTGAGCAGCGCGCTCAGCAGGGCGACGGCCTCAGCTGAGGGTACGACGCTGCCGGGCACCCGGCAGTCGCCGCATACGACGCCGCCCGCCGCGACGGAGAAAAACCGGTTGGGACCGGGCATTCCGCACCTCGCGCAGTCCTCGAAGCTGGGTGCGTAGCCGTTGACCGCGAGGGAACGCAGCAGGAAGGCGTCGAGGATCAGGTTCGGGGCGTGCTCCCCGCGGGCGAGAGTGCGGAGCCCTCCGATGAGCAGAAGGTACTGCTGGACCGCGGGCTCGCCCTCGTGGTCGGTGAAGCGCTCGGCGGTCTCCAGCATCGCGGTGCCCGCGGTGTACCGGGCGTAGTCGGTGACGATGCCGCCCCCGTACGGCGCGATGGTCTCGCTCTGGGTGCAGAGAGGCAGTCCGCGGCCGATCAGCTCGCTGCCACGGGCGAAGAACTGCACGTCCACATGGGAGAACGGTTCGAGGCGGGCGCCGAACTTGGACTTCGTACGCCGCACCCCGCGCGCGACGGCCCGCACCCGGCCGTGGCCGCGGGTCAGGATCGTGATGATCCGGTCGGCCTCGCCCAGTTTCTGCGTGCGCAGCACCACGCCGTCGTCCCGGAACAAGCTCATGCGCCCATTGTCCTGTACCCAGCCGGCGGAGCGGGCCCGTCCCGGAAGACCGCCCGCGACGGGCGCCCCGGTTCAGCCTCCGTCGGCCGCGCCGCCGGCCGGTACCGCGAGCCCCGACTCGTACGCCACGATGACCAGCTGCGCCCGGTCCCGGGCGCCCAGCTTGCCCATGATCCGGCTGACGTGGGTCTTGGCGGTGAGCGGGCTGAGGCCCAGGGTCTCGGCGATCTCGGTGTTGTTGAGTCCGCGCGCGACCAGGCCGAGCACCTGCCGTTCCCGGTCCGAGAGGCAGTCCGGACCGGCCGGGGCGCCCCGGAACGGCAGCTCGGGCCCGCGCAGCACGCGGGAGATCAGCCGGGCGGTCGGGCCGGGCGAGAGCAGGGCCTCGCCCGCCGAAACCGTTCTGATCGCCGCGAGGAGCTCGGCGGGCCGGGTGTCCTTGACCAGGAAGCCCGAGGCGCCCGCGCGCAGCGCCTCGACGACATGCTCGTCGGTGTCGTACGTGGTCAGGACCAGCACCTTCACCCCGGCGAGCTCCCCGTCGGCGGCGATCAGCCGGGTCGCCTCGATGCCGTCGAGCTCCGGCATGCGGATGTCCATGACGACGATGTCGGGCCGGTGCGTGCGGGCCAGGCCGACTGCTTCGAGGCCGGTGCCCGCCTGTGCCACGACCTCCATGTCGGACGCCGACTCGACAAGCATCGCGAACGCCGCCCGGACAAGGGCCTGGTCGTCGGCGAGCAGTACGCGGATCACGGCGCGGTCTCCCCCTCGTGGCAGGGCAGCACCGCCGCGACCTCGAAGCCGCCGGCCGGACCCGGCCCGGCCGTCAGCGTGCCGCCGGTGCTGCGTGCGCGTTCGCGCATGCCGACTATGCCGAACCCGGATGCCGAGCCGTTCGCCCGGGGTCCCGCGCCGTCGTCGCTGACCTTGACGCTCAGTGCGCCGCGCCCGTACGGCTCGACGGCCACCCTGATCCGGACCTCGGGTCCGGCATGGCGCAGCGCGTTGGTCAGCGACTCCTGCACGATCCGGTACGCGGCCGCGCCGATTGCCGGGGTCACCCTGCTGCCCGGTGTGCGGACGGCCAGGTCGACCCGGGCCCCGGCGGCCTCCGCGGCCCGCACGAGACCGGGCAGCGCCGCCAGGTCCGGCAGCGGTCCGTCCGCCTCGGGTCCGTCGCCGCGCAGCACCTGCAGGGTGGTGCGCAGTTCGGCGCGTGCCTCCCGGCAGGTGTCGGCGATGTCCTCCAGCGACTGGGCGACCGCATGCCGGTCGAGCCGGTCGGGGTCGACGGTCAGGATGTGCGAGGCCACCGACGTCTGGACGCCGATCAGGGTGATGCTGTGGGCCAGCAGGTCGTGCAGGTCGCGGGCGATCCGCAGCCGCTCCTCGGCGACCCGGCGCCGGGCCTCCTCCTCGCGGGTCCGTTCGGCGCGTTCGGCGCGCTCCAGCACGGAGGCGACGTACTGGCGGTAGATGCGCACATCGACGCCGCAGAACAGCACGGCGATGATCCACCCGGAGATCCGCAGCAACTGCAGGCCTTCATGGGTGTTGATGGTGAGCACCACCGTCACCATGACGGAGATCACACCGATCCCGGTCAGCAGAGTGCGCAGCGGCCGTCCGGTCACCGCCACCGTGTAGAGGGCGATCCAGGTCTGCGGCATCGGTGCCGAGTGCGCGTTGTCGAGCGCGTGGTACGCCACCAGGATCGGGATCATGGCGACAAGGGCGAGCAGTGGGCTGCGCCGCCGCCACACGATCGGTACGGCGCTCGCGACCAGCAGCACCCAGCCGAGCGCGTCCGGCGTCCGCGCCAGGTCGGTGGTGAGGGCGAGGACCGCGGAGAGCGCACCGGCGCCCCCCGCGACGAGGGCGTCGGTGCGCGTCTTGTGCGGTGCATGCAGGGGGTCGCGGTTGACGACTGCCAGGATGCGTTCACGCCGGCGCGTGGATCGGGACACGCCGCCATCCTCCGGTACGCGCACAGGAGCCGTCACCGGTTCCGTACGAGTTCCGGCTCGCGCGGCCCAGGAGCGGCAGGAGTCCGGCTGAGCTTCCCCGGCCACCAGATGGTGCGCTGGAGCGCCACGCTCGCCGAGGTCACCAGGTAGGTGCGGACGAGGAAGGTGTCGAGGAGTACGCCGACGGCGATGACGAAGCCCATCTCGACCAGGCTGACCATCGGCATGTTCGTCAGGACGGCGAAGGTGGCCGCGAGCACCAGTCCGGCCGAGGCGATCACGCCGCCGGTGGTGCGCAGGGCGGTGAGTGCGGCGGCGGTCGGTTCGGCGCCGTGGAGCGCCTCCTCGCGGACCCGGTGCATCAGGAAGATGCCGTAGTCGACGCCGAGCGCCACCAGGAAGACGAAGGAGAGCAGCGGCAGTCCGGGGTCGGCGCCCTTCAGGCCGAGGACCGGTTCGAAGACCAGCCCGCCGATGCCGAGGGCGGCGCCCCAGACGGCGACGACCGCGGCGACGAGCAGCAGCGGGGCGACGAGGCTGCGCAGCAGCGCGATCAGGATCAGCAGGACGGAGATGAGGACGAGCGGGACGACGAACTTCAGGTCCCGGGCGTCGGCCGTCTCCAGGTCCATCTGCTGGGCGCTGGGACCGCCGACATGGCTGCCGTCCAGTCCGTCGCGCAGGGCCTTGATGGTGGCCTGTTCGCCCGCGGACTCGGGGGCGTCGGTGGCGGCGACGGAGAGTTCGGTCCAGCCGCCGCCGCCGCGGCCGCGTTCGACGGCCGCGACACCGTCGGTGGCGCGGGCCTTCGCCATGGTCTCGGCCACCCGGTCGGTGGGTGCGATCACGGTGATCGGCTGGGTGGACCGCTCGGGGTAGGCGGCGGCGAGTGTCTCCATCGCGGTGATCGAGTCCGGCTTGCTGGTGAAGGAGTCCTCCTGCTTCAGGTCTCCGGGCATGTTGAACGCGCCGAGCGCCAGTGCCCCCAGCAGCACACCGCCGCAGGCGAGTACGGCGACGGGCCGGCGTCCGGCCGAGCTGCCCATCGCGGCGAACAGTGAACGCCGTTGCCCGGGTGTGCTGCCGTACGCGGGGACGAGCGGCCAGAACACCCGGCGGCCGAGCAGGACAAGGAGCGCGGGCAGCAGCGTCAGCATGGCGAGCAGCGCACAGAGCACGCCGACAGCGGCGATGGGGCCCATGCCGCGGCTGCTGGTGAGGTCTGCGGCAAGCAGGCACAGGAGGCCCGCGGCGACGGTGCCGGAGGAGGCGAGGACCGCGGGTCCGCAGCCGCGCAGGGCGGCTGCCATGGCGTCGTACGGCCGTGCGGCACGGCTCAGTTCCTCGCGGTAGCGGGAGACGAGCAGCAGCGCGTAGTCGGTGCCGGCGCCGAAGACGAGGATGGTCATCACGGCGGAGCTCTGGCCGGTGACGGTGACGTCGAAGCCCCGGTTGAGCCCGTAGACGACGGCCATGGACAGCGCGTCGGCGACGCCGGCGACGACGAGCGGCACCAGCCACAGCAGCGGACTGCGGTAGATGACGATCAGCAGCATCGCCACGACCGCGACGGTCGTGTAAAGCAGCGGTCCGCCCAGTGATGTGTAGACCTCCTGGGAGTCGACGACCAGCGCCCCGGGGCCGCCCACCTCGACACTCAGCCCGCCGCCGCCCTTCGCGATGTCGCGCACCTCGTCGACGAACGCCTTCCTGGCCTCGTCGTCCTGGCCGGGCTCGGTCGAGGAGACCGGGTGCATCAGCGTCGTACCGTCCTTGGCGGGGACGCCCCTGGGGGTGCTGGTCAGGGTGTGGCCGCGCGCGAGCGCGGCGGCCTGCCGGTCCGCCGTGGCCCGGTCGGCGGCGGTCAGACCGCCGTCGCGGTGGTAGACGAGGACGAGATCGGTGGACTCCCCGCCGGGCAGCACGTCCTGGATCTTCGCCACCTGCGTGGAGTCGGCGCTCGCCGGCAGGTAGTCGACGGCCCGGTTGGTCTGTACGGCGGCGAGCTTGCCCGCCAGCGGCCCGGCGAGCACGATCACGGCGGCCCAGAGCGCGAGGACCGCCCACGGCAGCATGCGTTTTCGGCTGCCCGCCCGGGGCGGTGTGCCGCTGTCTTCTGTTACGGCCCTCATCACGGGCCCCCCTTCGGCCGGTTGTCCGGTACGTGTCCAGACTCCCGGCCGCCGGGGGCCGATTCGTCGCGCCGGCGGCCGACTTCGCGGCTACTGCCGGGGTGGGCGAAGGAGCGCCCGTACTCCCGCGGGAGTACGGGCGCGGTGCGCAGCGGTGTATGTCACGAAGGGGTGCGCGCCGCCGCGGCGAGCAGCCGGGCCGTGTCCTGCGGGCAGAGCTGCAGCGCGGCGCCGACCGTGGTCAGCACCTCGCGCTCCGCGGGGCTGTACGGGCCGTCGGCGAGCGCGATCCTGGCGCCCTGCAGGAGGATCGACTCGCGTCCACCGGGCGCCAGGTGCGGGGCGAGGGGTTCCAGCGCCTCGTGGAGCTCGATGGCGAGGGCGGCGCCGCACGCCTCGGCGGCGGCGTCGAACGCGGAGCCGTGTCCGATGTCGGCGGCGAGGACCTCGACCACGGTGGAGAGCTGGTCCTCGGTGCAGTCGTCGAGCCCGGCGCCGCGCACGGTGGCCGCCGCCGTCTCCAACGCGATGCGGGAGGCGGTGCCACCGGCGGCGAGGATGCCGAGCGCGACGATGTGGACGGCGTCCCGGAGCATCGCGGAGAACCGGGTGGTGGTGGGGTGGTCGAGCGCGTCGGTGCCGAAGTGGGTCCGGCAGGCGGCGCATTCGACGACGGGGCCCACGGTGCCGCGGCGCAGCAGTGGCACGCCGAGCACGGCGAAGCGCCGACGGCCGGTGAGACGGCGGTAGTTGCGGTCACCGCCGCAGCCGGGGCAGAAGAACTCGCCGTCACCGACGGCGTCCCAGATGGTGCGGATGCCGCAGATGCGCAGCTTTATGGCGCGTTGTCCCAGGGCTGACCGCACGTCGCACACCTCCGTAACTCCCCCGTGGCCCTAAGGGCACGGGAGGTGCCCCCTCCGGCAACATTGCCGTGTCGACGTGATGTTAACCACAGTCGCGATGTGACGTCAGCACCTCGCTCGTCACAAACGTCGGGAGATGGCCGAACCCCGCCCCCCTGGAGCGGGTGGGCGGGGTCCTTCGGCCTTACGGTCCTACGCCCTTGCGGGCGCGGGGTCAGCGGGTCGCGCGGTTGACCGCGGAGACGACCGCCTTCAGCGAGGCCCGTGTGGTGTTGGCGTCGATGCCGATGCCCCACAGAACCTTTCCGTCGATCGCGCACTCGATGTACGAGGCGGCCTGGGCGCTCGCGCCCTCGCTCATGGTGTGCTCGGTGTAGTCCAGCAGACGGGCGTCGATGCCGATGGCCTGCAGCGCCTCGAAGAACGCGGAGATCGGACCGTTGCCGGTACCGGTCAGCACGGTGTCCGCGCCGTCCACGGTCGCGTCGACCGTGATCGTGTCCCGGCCGTCGGAACCGGTCGTGGTCTGACCGGAGCGGATCTGTACGCGCCCCCAGGCGTTCTCCGGGTTGGGCAGGTACTCGTCCTGGAACGTGGACCAGATCTGCGCCGGCGTGACCTCGCCGCCCTCGGCGTCGGTCTTGGCCTGAATGATCCGGGAGAACTCGATCTGCATCCGGCGCGGCAGGTCCAACTTGTGGTCGTTCTTGAGGACGTAGGCGATTCCGCCCTTGCCCGACTGCGAGTTGACCCGGATGACCGCCTCGTACGAGCGGCCGACGTCCTTCGGGTCGATCGGCAGGTACGGCACCGCCCACTCGATGTCGTCGACGGTCTTGCCCTGGGCGGCCGCGTCGGCCTCCATGGCGTCGAAGCCCTTCTTGATGGCGTCCTGGTGGGAGCCGGAGAAGGCGGTGTAGACCAGGTCGCCCGCGTAGGGGTGGCGCGGGTGGACCTCCATCTGGTTGCAGTACTCGCTGGTGCGGCGGATCTCGTCGATCTGCGAGAAGTCGATCTGCGGGTCGACGCCCTGCGAGAACAGGTTCATGCCCAGCGTCACCAGGTCGACGTTGCCGGTGCGCTCGCCCTGGCCGAACAGGCAGCCTTCGATCCGGTCCGCACCGGCCATGATCGCCAGTTCGGCGGCGGCGACGGCGGTGCCGCGGTCGTTGTGGGGGTGGACCGACAGGCAGACGTGCTCGCGACGCGACAGGTTGCGCGACATCCACTCGAACCGGTCCGCGTGCGTGGACGGCGTCGAACGCTCCACGGTGGCAGGCAGGTTGAGGATGATCTCGCGGCCCTCCTCGGGCTGCCAGACGTCGCAGACGGCCTCGCAGACCTCCAGGGCGAAGTCCAGTTCGGTGTCGGTGAAGATCTCCGGGCTGTACTGGTAGCCGAAGATCGTCTCGTCGCCGAGGATCTTCTCCGCGTACTCCATGACCAGCCGGGTGCCGTCCACCGCGATCTGCTTGACCTGCTCCTTCGAGCCGCGGAAGACCACGCGGCGGAAGGTGGGAGCGGTGGCGTTGTACAGGTGCACCGTGGCGCGGTGGGCGCCGCGCAGCGACTCGACGGTCCGCTCGATCAGCTCCTCGCGGGCCTGGGTCAGGACGGAGATCGTCACGTCCTCGGGGATCGCACCCTCTTCGATGATGGAGCGCACGAACGCGAAGTCGGTCTCGCCGGAGGACGGGAAGCCGACCTCGATCTCCTTGTACCCCATGCGTACGAGCAGGTCGAACATCTCGCGCTTGCGGGCCGGCGACATCGGGTCGATCAGTGCCTGGTTGCCGTCACGCAGGTCGGTGGACAGCCAGCGGGGCGCCACGGTGATCCGGTTGTCCGGCCAGGTGCGGTCGGGGATCTCGACGGCCTCGTACCGGCCGTACTTGTGGAACGGCATCCCGGACGGCTTCTGCAGCTGAGTGGCGTTGGTGATCGGCGTCGGCCGGCCGACGGCGTTCTCGGCGGGGGTCTGAGCGGGATTCGCGACGGTCATGACGTACGGCTCCTCGGGGTCCAGCGGTGGGACGGCCGACTGTGTCGCTGCAACACCAGACTCCGCGGGGAGGGGGTCGGCCTACGACTACAGGCCCTCGCCGCGGCAGCTAAGAAGAAGCAGCCCGAAACGCATGATGCGACGAGACTAACCGAGAGGCGCCTGAGACGTCGGTCGTGTATCAGTATGCGGGACCGGACCTCGGTAACGGGTAAACAGTGACGGATCACTCCATTTGTCCAATCCTGATGGCAAACAGTGACATCACGATGGCGCAGTGCCACAGTCGAACCCATGCAGCCTCGACCTCAGCACGGGTTCCAGCCCGTCTTCTGCACGATCGTGCCGCCCCACGTACTCGACAAGCTGTCACAAGCCGACGACCCCGATCTGGCCGGTCCGGCCCGCCGCACCCTGGAGGGCGACGCCGCCCGGCGCACCCGCCGCCAGATGGCCACCCTCGTCACCCCCGCACCCGGCCCCGCGACGACGGACCAGCTGTCCGACAAGCCTGAGCGCACGCTCTACGACTGCCGCCACGGCACGCAGCTGCCGGGCTTCAAGGTCCGGGGCGAGGGCGAGGAACCGACGAGGGACGCGAGCGTCAACCGCGCCTTCGCGGGACTCGGCGCCACCTTCGAACTGCTGCTCACGGCATACGGCCGCCACTCGATCGACGGCAACGGGCTGCCGCTGATCGGCTCCGTCCACTACGACGAGAAGTACAACAACGCCTTCTTCGACGGCGAGCAGATGGTCTTCGGCGACGGGGACGGGGAGATCTTCCTCGACTTCACCGTCGCCATCGATGTGATCGCCCACGAGCTGACGCACGGGCTGACCCAGCACACGGCCAACCTGAGCTACTTCGGTCAGTCCGGCGCGCTCAACGAGTCCATGTCGGACGTCTTCGGTTCCCTGGTGAAGCAGTACTCACTGGGCCAGACCGCCGACCAGGCGGACTGGCTGATCGGCGCAGGTCTGCTGGCCCCGCGGGTGCAGGGGGAGGCGCTGCGCTCGATGAAGGCGCCCGGTACGGCGTACGACGACGACGTGCTCGGCAAGGACCCGCAGCCCGCGTCGATGGAGGACTACATCCACACCACCGAGGACAACGGCGGTGTACACCTCAACTCCGGCATCCCGAACCGCGCCTTCTGTCTGTTGGCCACGGCACTCGGCGGCAACGCGTGGGAGCGGGCGGGACAGCTCTGGTTCGACGTCCTCACGGGCCGCCGCCTCGCCGCGGACGCGGAGTTCACGGACTTCGCACGCCTGACGGTCGAGGCGGCGAGGGACCGCTTCGGCGAGGGCGACGAGTTGGAAGCGGTACGGAAGGCATGGTCGGAGGTGGGCGTGCCGTCCGCGTAGGGCCGGTCACGGTTACTGTCCTCGATCGCCGGAGCTCGGCGAAAAACAAGCCCCTCCGGCGATTGAGGAGCGGGGTCCCGGGCAGAGCCCCGGAAACAAATCGAGAGGAGTCGAACCATGCGGATCCAGGTCACCCGCACCGGCGGCTTCGCCGGAATCGCCCGCCACCGCGAGATCGACACCTCGGATCTCACCGACGCCGCGGAGTGGGAAGCCCTGGCCGAATCCGCACTCGCGGCGGGCCGCGACACCCCACCGTCCGGGGTGCCGGACGGCTTCCGGTACCGGATCACGGTCGACGACCGCACTGCGCACTGCGCGGATCCGCACCTGACCGACGCCCAGCGCGCCCTGATCTCACGCGTCCTCAAGGAGGGCGCGTGAGATCGGCGCACAACTGACCCGCCCACGGACACCGCCGGCGCTCAGAACCCCAGCTTGCGCAGCTGCTTCGGAACCCATCCCCACGGCCACCCTCGCGCCCCTCGGCCCCGGGGGGCCTGGGCGGCTTCGGGCGACTGCGCCGGCCTCCGGCCGCCGGACTCCGCCGGCGCTCAGAACCCCAGCTTGCGCAGCTGCTTCGGATCGCGCTGCCAGTCCTTGGCGACCTTCACATGCAGGTCCAGGAAGACCGGCGTGCCGAGCAGCGCCTCGATGTGCTTGCGCGACTTCGTGCCGACCTCTTTCAGCCGCTTGCCCTTCGGGCCGATGATGATGCCCTTCTGGCTGGGCCGCTCGATGTACACGTTCGCGTGGATGTCGAGCAGCGGCTTGTCCGCGGGCCGGTCCTCGCGCGGCAGCATCTCCTCGACGACGACCGCGATCGAGTGCGGCAGCTCGTCGCGTACGCCTTCGAGCGCGGCCTCGCGGATCAGCTCCGCGACCATCACCATCTCGGGCTCGTCGGTGAGGTCGCCCTCCGGGTAGAGCGGCGGGCTCTCGGGGAGCAGCGGCGCGATCAGGTCGGCGAGAAGGTCGACCTGGCTGTCCTTCACCGCGGAGACCGGAATGATCTCTGCCCATTCGAAGCCGAGCTCCTCGCCGAGACGGGAGACGGCGATCAGCTGTTCGGCGAGCTGCTTGGAGTCGACCAGGTCGGTCTTGGTGATGACCGCGATCTTCGGGGTCTTCTTGATGCCCGCGAGTTCCTTGACGATGAACTTGTCGCCGGGGCCGAGCTTCTGGTCGGCGGGCAGGCAGAAACCGATGACGTCGACCTCGGCCCAGGTGGTCCGCACGACGTCGTTCAGCCGCTCGCCGAGCAGCGTGCGCGGCTTGTGGAGGCCGGGGGTGTCGACCAGGATCAGCTGTGCGTCCTCGCGGTGCACGATGCCGCGCACCGTGTGGCGGGTCGTCTGGGGCCGGTTGGAGGTGATCGCCACCTTCTGGCCGACCAGAGCGTTCGTAAGGGTGGACTTGCCCGCGTTGGGGCGGCCCACGAAGCAGGCGAAGCCGGCCCGGTGGGGGGCGTTGTTCTCAGCCTGCTGCGCAGCAGCTTCTGGGTTCGGTCGAGCGCTCATGGCGCCCATTGTCCCCGATCCCGGCGGTCCCGCCGCACAGCGGGCGGCCTGCTGCCGTCTCAGGCCCTGCGGATGCGGCTCCGCCGGGCCCGTATCCACATCCCCGTACCGCCGCCGACGATCACCAGCAGGACCGCGGCCATCAGCCAGGGCAGTGCGATGTACCGGGCAGCCGCGGACTCGTGGGTGTCGCGGGCACTCGCGGTCAGTTTGATCTCGCCCCATTCCAGCTGCGGCGCGTCGGCCCATTGCTCGGTCAGCCGGACCTCCTGGCGGGGCAGCAGCTCGGACGGGATCTTCTTCAGGTCGCGGGCGAGCAGGGTGCGGCCGAAGAGCCCCTGGGCCCTGAGGGCGACCTTGGGGTTGAGGGTGACATTCCCGCGGTTGTGGAGGGTGTACGAGATGACGGCCCGGCTCTCTCCGGTGCCCGGGACGAGCGGCTGGGTGTGCTTGACGGTGACGTCGTCGACGGACAGCGCGGGCATCGCCGGCCCGTTCACCCGGAGATAGATCCGGGCGCCGACCGCTTTCCGGATGCCGACGGCGACGGCTCCCCGGTCGGCGGGGTCGATGCGCTCGTCGAGGGCGACGAGGGCACCCGGGTGGTCGCCGGGCTCGGCGGTCTCCGGGAGGGTGACGGTCACCGGCACGGTGACGGAGCCGTGCGGTTTCACGGTGACCTTGTCACGGCCGGTCCTCGCCCAGGCGCCGATGGAACGCTGCTTCTCGTCCGGGGAGCGGACGGCGAACCCGCCGTCGCGTTCGGTGTTGTAGGCGTCGGCGGCATACAACCGGAAGGTCAGCGGCTCGGCGGTCTTGTTGGTGACGGTGACCTTGTCGGTGAGGGTGGTACCGGGGTCGGCGGAGAGATAGAAGTACGGGCGCTGTCCGTACTTCGTGGTGGCCGGGTACACGGACCAGCTGCCGTTGTCTGCGGCATGGCCCTCGGGTGCGCCGAACAGCAGCAGGACGACGGCCAGGAGGAGTACGTACAGCTTGCGCACGGTGCGGAACCCCCAGGGTGCTCGGTACGGACGGGGTGGGCCGGCCGGGTTCGCCGCCCGGCCCACCGGTCGGTCGGGGACCGACGCTCAGGTGAGGGTGAGCGTCAGCACGCCGGAGTACGTGCCGGTCGCGGTGTACGCAGGTACGTCCAGGGCCAGCCGGGCGTCGACGGTGAACTCGCCACCGGTGAAAGCCCCGTTCGGGGTGGACGCCAGGGTGGCGCCCGCGCTGCCGACCGAACCCTCGGAACCTGCGGCACAGGTGCTCGGGCTCCCGGGCTTTGTCGCGCAGGCCGGGGTCCAGCTGAGCGCGGAGGCGCCGATCCTCGCACCACCCGGGCCGCTGAAGTCGGTGACCTTGCCGGTCAGGGACCAGCCCGCGGGACCACCGCGGAAGTCCTTGACCGTCACCGTCTGCAGGGAGCCGCGGGAGGCGCCGCCCGTGCCGAAGTCGACCGCCGACATCTCGACGGTGTCGCCGGCCTGGGTCATGGACAGGGTGCCCGCCTTGACGGACGAGGTGAGTCGCTGGCTGTCGCCGGGGATCTCCCCGCCGCCACCGGTGACGGTGTAGGCCTGCGGGCCCGCGCCCTTGTCGGCCTCCCAGCCGGAGCCCTCGTACGCGACGATGCCGGTGGTCGCCGGATCGTTGACGGTGAGCTGTCCGGTGAAACCGCCGTGGCTGTCGGCCGTCACCGTGACCGTGTCCGCGGTCTGGGTGCCACCGGCCCGGCCCGCCAGGGTGACGTTCGCGCCCGCGGTGAACTTCGACCCGGTCACGGTGACCGGGTCGCCCGCCTTGCCGGAGGCCGTACCGAGCTGGACGGCACGCTCGTTGACCTGGCCGCCGCCGTTCGTCGCAATGACCGTCTGGGAGACGGGGGCGGGCGGGTTCGTCACCGTGCAAGGGGTGTCCAGCTCCATGATGTAGCTGGTGTGGATGTTGTAGTCGCCGGGCGAGAGCTTGATCTCACCGGGTGCGGTGACCGTGAAGGCGCCCGTCATGGAGAAGGACGGGAAGCTGCCCTTGCCGGGTACGGGGTCGTTCTTCTTGGGACCGGCGACGGTGACGCTGCCGCTCTGGGCGCCGCCGACGGTGACCTTGCCGGTCGGCGTCATGATGTCCGCGGGCAGGGCCAGATCGACCGGGTTGCTCGCGGCCGGCTTGACCACGGTGTACGTGATGTTGACCGTGTCGCCCACCTTCGGGGCGGCGTTGTCGACGCTGATCTGCGCCGTCGTCGTCCCGTCGATCGGCGGGATGCCCGCTATGGCCGGCGGGATGCAGTGCGTCGGGAAGTCCACCGCGACGGAGGCCGTCGCCAGGGCCTGCGCGGGGCCTGCGAGTCCTCCTCCCCCGGCGACGACGAGCGCGGTGACGCCGAGCGCGGCGGCCCAGCGGCGCCTGCGGTCCGGGTGTCTTCGGGTGGCGGATCTACGAATGGTCGGATGCGTGGTCGGACGCATGGAGCCCCCTCCTGCGGGACGCGGCGCAGAGGCTCTTCTGCGCCGGCAGGGGGCCATTGATGACTTCGGCCGAAAAGAAGTCAATGGCAGCGAAATGCCGCGACTGATGGGCCATCAGATACTGTCAAGATCCCTGCTCCCAGGGATCCTGACGACATCCGAGGTCAGCCTGCCGTCACACTGACCCGCACCGCGCCGTCCGGTCCGGCCAGCAGCACCGGGGTCTGCGGCCCGCCGAGATCCCGTACCGCTGCGCGGTCCGCGTCCGACGGGGTCTCCGCCTCGGAGACGATCGCGGCCGCCTCCAGCGAAGTGGCGCCGCTGGCCACCGCCATCGCGACGGCGGTCTGCAGGGCGCTCAGCTTCAGCGACTCCAGCTGTACGGTGCCCGCGACATACGTCCGTCCGGTCTCGTCCCGTACGGCCGCGCCTTCCGGCACACCGTTGCGGGCGCGGGCGCTGCGCGCCAGCGTGACGATCTTGCGGTCCTCGGGGCCGAGGTCGGTGCTCTCAGTCATGTGCCGAGCATACGAAGCGGGCGGCCGGGACCGGCACGGGGGCGGTCACCCGGTACATCGAGCCGCGGCGCCTCTCCGGCGGGGCGAGCCACCGGAGCTCGGCGTCCGTACCGGTGTCCAGCCCCTGCGGCGGTGGAGGGGCGGGTCCGGAGCGGCGCCCCGGACCCGGTCCCGCTCTACCCCCGGTCCAGCCGCAGCCGCTCCGTCCGCGGCAACCCCGCCACCACCAAGTCGTACGAGTCCTCGATCAGCTCCCGCAGCAGCCGCCCCGGCACCCCCGACACCGTCACCGTGTTCCAGTGCCGTTTGTTCATGTGCCACCCCGGGGCGATCGCCGCGTGCTCCTCCCGCAGCCGCACCGCGTCATCCGGATCGCACTTCAGATTGACCGTGAGCGGCCGTGCGTCCAGCGCGCTGAGCGCGAACATCTTGCCGAGCACCTTGAAGACCGACGTCTCCGGTCCGAACGGAAACTCCTCGACGCTCGCGTTGAACTCCAGGCAGAACGCCCTCAACTCCTGCGGGGTCATTCCGCCGCTGCCTCCTCCGGCGCCACCGGCTCCACCAGTACCGTGACGATCTTGTTCCGGCGCCCTGCCGGGGACTCCGCGGTCAGCCGCAGCCGACGTCCGTCGGGCAGATCGACGACGGAGGAAGCCCCGGCGATCGGCACCCGGCCGAGCGCCTTCGCCAGGAGTCCGCCGACCGTCTCCACGTCCTCGTCGTCGAAGGCGTCGACCCCGAACAGCTCGCCCAGGTCGCCGATGTCGAGCCGGGCGGTCACCCGGAAGCAGCCGTTCTCCAACTCCTGGACGGGCGGGAGCTCACGGTCGTACTCGTCGGTGATCTCACCGACGATCTCCTCCAGGATGTCCTCGATCGTGACGATGCCCGCCGTGCCGCCGTACTCGTCGATGACGACGGCGACGTGGCTGCGTTCCTGCTGCATCTCGCGCAGCAGATCACCGGCGTTCTTGGTGTCCGGCACGAACGCCGCGGGACGCATCGCCGTGGAGACCGGATCGGCCTCCGACTCCCGATTGATGTGCGTCTTGCGGACCAGGTCCTTGAGGTAGACGATCCCGACGACGTCGTCCTCGTTCTCCCCGGTGACCGGGATCCGGGAGAACCCGGAGCGCAGGGCCAGGGTCAGCGCCTGCCGGATCGTCTTGTACCGCTCGATGCAGACCAGGTCCGTCCGCGGCACCATCACCTCGCGCACCAGCGTGTCGCCGAGCTCGAAGACGGAGTGCACCATGCGCCGCTCCTCGTCCTCGATCAGCGACTCCTGCTCGGCGAGGTCGACCATCGCCCGCAGTTCCGCCTCGCTGGCGAACGGGCCCTTGCGGAACCCCTTGCCGGGGGTGAGCGCATTGCCGAGGAGGATCAGCAGCTGCGGGATCGGGCCCATGATCCTGGCAAGAGGCAGCAGCACGTACGCCGCGGCCGTCGCCGTGTTCAGCGGGTGCTGACGCCCGATGGTGCGCGGCGAGACGCCGATGGCGACGTATGACACGAGGACCATCACGCCCATCGCGACGGCCAGCGCCTCCCAGGTCTCCGGGAACTCCTTCAGGCAGACGTACGTGACGAGCACACCGGCCGACATCTCGCAGGCGACCCGCACGAGCAGGGCGACATTGAGATAGCGGGTCGGGTCGGCCGCGACCTGTTCCAGCTTGTCGCTGCCACGCCGCCCGGAGCGCACCGCCTCGGCCGCCCGGAAGCTCGACGTGCGGGCGATGCCCGCCTCGGCACAGGCCGCCAGCCAGCCGAACACGACCAGCAGAACGGCACCCAGGACGAGAGGGACGCTCACGAGACGGTGGGGGCGGGCGACGGACCGGTCAGGCCGCGCTCGGCACGCCAGCCTTCCACGATCGCAGCCTGGAGACCGAACATCTCGGCCTTCTCGTCCGGCTCCTCGTGGTCGTACCCCAGCAGATGCAGCACTCCATGGACGGTGAGGAGCTGGAGCTCCTCGTCCATGGAGTGCCGGGTCTCCGCGTCCTCGCCCTGCTTCTTCGCGACCTCCGGGCAGAGCACGATGTCACCGAGGAGCCCCTGCGGGGGCTCCTCGTCGTCCTTCGACGGCGGACGCAGTTCGTCCATCGGGAAGGACATGACATCCGTCGGCCCCGGCAGGTCCATCCACTGGATGTGGAGCTGCTCCATGGCGTCGGTGTCCACCACGATCACCGAGAGTTCGGAGAGCGGGTGGATCCGCATCCGTGCGAGCGCATAGCGGGCGATGTCGAGGATCGCCTGCTCGTCGACCTCGGTTCCGGACTCGTTGTTGACGTCGATCGACATGGTGCGCTGCGACTACTTCCGTTTGTGGCTGTCTCGGTTGTCGTACTTCTCGTACGCGTCGACGATACGGCCGACCAGCTTGTGCCGGACGACATCCTGGGAGGTGAGCCGGGAGAAGTGCACGTCCGGCACGCCTTCCAGGATGTCCTGGACCTGGCGCAGACCGCTCCTGGTGCCGTTCGGCAGGTCGACCTGGGTGACGTCACCGGTGACGACGATCTTCGAGTCGAAGCCGAGCCGGGTCAGGAACATCTTCATCTGCTCGGCGCTGGTGTTCTGCGCCTCGTCGAGAATGATGAACGCGTCGTTGAGTGTCCGTCCGCGCATGTACGCCAGCGGCGCCACCTCGATCGTGCCCGCCGCCATCAGCCGCGGGATCGAGTCGGGGTCGAGCATGTCGTGCAGCGCGTCGTAGAGCGGGCGCAGATACGGGTCGATCTTGTCGAAGAGCGTGCCGGGCAGGAACCCGAGCCGCTCGCCCGCCTCGACGGCCGGCCTGGTCAGGATGATCCGGTTGACCTGCTTGGACTGCAGGGCCTGGACCGCCTTCGCCATCGCGAGATACGTCTTGCCGGTACCGGCGGGTCCGATGCCGAAGACGATCGTGTGCTTGTCGATGGCATCGACGTAGCGCTTCTGGTTGAGCGTCTTGGGGCGGATCGTGCGACCGCGGTTGGAGAGGATGTTCTGGGTGAGCACCTCGGCGGGCGTCTCGCCCTGCGGCTCCCCCTGCCCGTTGCCACTCGCCCGGAGCATGGCGATCGACCGTTCCACTGCGTCCTCCGTCATCGGCTGCCCGGTGCGGAGCACGAGCATCATCTCGTCGAACAAGCGCTGGATCAGGGCGACATCCGCTGCGTCACCCGTGGCGCTGATTTCGTTGCCCCGGACATGGATATCGACCGCCGGGAAAGCCGATTCGATCACGCGCAGCAGCGAATCGCCCGATCCGAGGAGCATCACCATAGGGTGTGCGGCCGGGACCCTGATCTGGGCACGCGCCTGCGGCTGTGTGGGTGTCTGAGTCATGGGCCGGCCATCTGGCCTGCACATACCTCCCGTTGCAGGGTTCTCGCCGCTCGACAACCTCTGGAACCAAGCCTACGACTCCGCACGGACAACACCGAGGGCTTTTTCGCACACGATGCGAACACCCGTGTCCTCGTCACGCGGGGTGGCGAAAGCCGATTGTCGGTACGGCCCGGCGCAGCGGCCACGGCCGGGCGGTGGCGGGAAGCAGATGCTCCAGGAACGCGTACCGCTGGAGGGCCGCCGGATCCTGCCCGTCGCAGGTGCGGACCCGCTGCCACCAGGCGGCGATCTCCGCCCAGCCCGGCGCCGACAGGGACCCTCCGAACTCCTGGACGGAGAGGGCCGCGGTCAGTCCGGCAAAGGCCAGCCGGTCGGCCAGCGGCCAGTCCGCCAGGGTGCCGGTGACGAATCCGGCGACGAAGACATCGCCCGCACCGGTCGGGTCGAGGGCCTCGACCTCGATCGCGGGCACCTCGGCGGTGACACCGGTCGCCGCGTCCACCGCGTAGGCGCCCTCCGCGCCCAGCGTGACGACGGCGAGCGGCACCCGTTCGGCGATGGCGCGGGCGGCGGCACGGGGGCAGTCGGTCCGGGTGTAGCGCATGGCCTCCTCCGCGTTGGGCAGGAACGCCTGGCAGTGCTGCAGGTCGGGCAGCGCGTCCAGGTCCCAGCGGCCGGTTTCGTCCCAGCCGACGTCGGCGAAGATCCGGGCGCCGTGCCGGGCCGCGGCGGCGACCCACGGCTCGCTGCGGCCGGGGGTCAGCGAGGCGACGGCGGCGCGGGCGCGCGGAGGGCAGCGCGGGAAGGCCCGGTCCGCGCGCGAGGGGGCGGCGGGGGGCGGGGCCTCGTGTCCGTGCGAGACCATCGTCCGCTCGCCCTCGTACGCCATGGAGACGGTCACCGGAGAGTGCCAGCCGGGGACGGTGTGCGACATCGAGAGGTCGATGCCCTCGCCCTGTTCGAGGGCGTCCCAGCAGTACTCCCCGTAGTGGTCGTCGCCGAACGCGGCGGCGAGCGAGGTGTGCAGTCCGAGCCGGGCCAGTGCGGTGGCCATGTTGGCGACGCCGCCGGGGCTGGAGCCCATGCCGCGCGCCCAGGACTCGGTGCCGCGGACCGGGGCGCTGTCCAGGCCGGTGAAGACGATGTCGAGGAAGACCGTGCCGGTGAGAAACACATCGCAGTCCGGGTCCTGCGGGGCACGCAGCCCGTCCAGTGGGTCGATGCCTGGATTGTCTGTGCTCACCTTGCACTCCCCGGTCGTGGCAGATCCGGCCAGTGTGCCCGATTCCCCCCGGCGTCCGGGGTGGGTCCGCGCCGTCGCGCCGGGCGGGCGTCGGCCGGACCGGTGCCTGACCCGCCCGGGGTCCGCGCACACCAACACTGACCTGGGTAAACATGCGCTGCTACCCGCTAGGTAAGGCAGCAAACACAAGTGTGACCCAGTTCACTCGGGGGTGGCTTTCGGTCGACTGTACGCCCTTGATACAAATTGGCCCGCACGCACCGTCGCCGATCGATACCGACGAGTGCCACGTCCCCCCGCTGCACCCCTCCCCGCCTTCCCTGCCTCCTTCGGCATGTCTTCAGGAACGCCCATGTC
This sequence comes from Streptomyces sp. NPDC056231, assembly GCF_048270745.1. Lineage (NCBI taxonomy): Bacteria > Bacillati > Actinomycetota > Actinomycetes > Kitasatosporales > Streptomycetaceae > Streptomyces > Streptomyces sp. NPDC056231. The sequence continues at coordinate 321,185 of NZ_JBLVKW010000001.1, forward strand.
CCCGCGCCCTCGCGCCGCGTGGCCCCTGGTCGCCGTGTTCACCGCCGGTTACCTCGCCGCCTATCTGCTCCCCACCATCGTCGGCCGGCTCTCCACCGGTCTGGGCCTCAGCGCGTCCCAGGCGGGTCTGGTCGGCAGCGCGCTCCTGCTGAGTTCGGCCACCGCCGGGTTCACCCTGGCGGGCCGGGTCGAGCGGTACGGGTCGAAAAGACCGGCGCGGGCCGGACTGGTGCTGGCCGTGGTGGGCTACGGCTGCGCCGCGCTGGCCGGTTCCGTGCCCCTCGTGGTCATGGGCGCGATGATCGGCGGGCTCGGCTCGGGTACGGCGACGGCAGTGGCCGCGGCCGGTATCGCCGCGCAGCGCGACCCGCACCGGACCTCGTCCCTGGGCCTGCTGAGCGTCTCCGCGACCGCGGGCGCCCTCTATCTGACCATCCCCCACCTGGGGGGCGGCCACCGGCTGCCGTTCGCCGCGATCGCCCTGGTCGCCCTGCTCGTCTGGCCCGCCACCGCGCGGCTCGGCGGCTCGGCGGCCACAGGTTCGACGGCACCGATGAGCGGCCGGCTGCCGCACCGCCGCTCCGGTCTGGTGCTGGCAGGCGGCATGCTCGTCTGGTCGATGGCGCAGAACGCCCTGTGGGGGGTCAGCAGCCGGATCGGCGTGTCCCAGGCCGGCCTCTCCGAGGTCACCATCGGCGCGGTCTTCGCCGCCGCGCTCGGCGCCGGCCTGCTCGGCGTGATGGGCGCCGGGGTGCTGGGCGCCAGACTCGGCCGGGCCGTCCCGATCGGTGTCGGCACCGTGATCATCGCGGGCAGCATCGTGCTCAGCTCGTCGGCCGCCGGGCTCGGCTCGTTCGCCACCGGCGAGATCGCGTGGAACACCGTCTACCCGGTGGTCCTGTCGTATCTGATCGGTCTGGCCGCGTCACTGGATGTACGGGGCCGCTGGGCGGTCCTCGCGGGCTCCGCGTCGTCCGTCGGCGTGGCCTGCGGCCCGGTCCTCGGCAGTGTGCTGTCCGAGACGGCCGGCTACCCGGGGATGGGCCTGATCCTGGGCGCCGTGACCCTGCTGGTCGCCGCCCCGGTCACGGCCGTCGCGCTGCACACCGGCGGCCGTCCGCTGGTGCCCGGCTCCGTCCGCCGCCGGGGCGGCGCCCCCGCGGCGCTGCTCGCCGCGACCACCGGCACGCTGCCCGGCGCGGTGCCCAGGATGGGCGCCCCCGAACAGGCCGTCACGGAGATCAGCGTGCCCGCGCTGCGGCGCAGGCGCCTCGGCAGGAACGCGTTCCGGACGGCCGGCCCGTCGGGCGCGGGCGGGCAGAGCCTGCCGGGTGACCTCTGATCGAAGGTCACCCGGCGAGGCTCTCAGTCGAACGCGTACGCCTCGACCTCCGACAGATAGCGCGACCTGCGCTCCTCGTCGTGGTCGAGGAAGGCCGCCTCGAAGGAGTTCCGGGCCAGGGTGCGCAGCTGCTCCCGCTCCAGTCCGAGCGCCTCGTGGACGGCATGGAAGGTATCTCCGACGTATCCGCCGAAGTACGCGGGGTCGTCGGAGTTCACCGTGCAGAGCAGCCCGGCGTCCAGCATCGCCCGCAGCGGGTGCTGCTCCAGGGTGTCGACGGCGCGCAGCCGTACGTTGGACAGCGGGCAGAGGGTGAGCGGCACCCGGTCGGCTGCCAGCCGCTTCACCAGGTCCGGGTCCTCCATGCAGCGCAGCCCGTGGTCGATGCGCTCGACCCCGAGGACGTCGAGCGCCTCCCGGATGTACTCCGGCGGCCCCTCCTCCCCGGCGTGTGCGACCTTCCGCAGCCCGAGCGCCCCGGCCGCCTCGTACACCTCGCGGAACTTCGCGGGCGGATGCCCGACTTCCGCCGAGTCCAGGCCGACGGCGCTGATCCGGTGCAGGTACGGCTTCGCGGCGTCGAGGGTCTCCAGGGCCGATTCGGCGGACTGGTCGCGCAGGAAACACATGATCAGCTGGGTGGAGATGCCATGGGTCTCCTCGCTGCGGTCGAGCGCCCGGCCGAGTCCTTCGACGACGATGCCGATCGGGACGCCTCGGGCGGTGTGCGCCTGCGGGTCGAAGAAGATCTCCGCGTGGCGGACGCCCTGGGCGGCCGCGCGGGCGAGGTAGGCGTCGGCGAGCTGCTGGAAGTCCTCCTCGGTGCGCAGGACGGCCATCAGCGCGTAATACAGGTCCAGGAAGGACTGCAGGTCGTCGAAGAGGTAGGCCGTGCGCAGCTCTTCGGTGTTCGCGTAGGGCAGCTCCACGCCATTGCGTTCGGCGAGGGCGAAGGCCAGCTCGGGTTCGAGGGTTCCTTCGATGTGGAGGTGGAGTTCTGCCTTGGGGAGATGCACGGGTCGCTCGCTCATTCTTGCTGCTGGTTACTGCTGCTGTTGATGCCGGCTCGGGACGGGAACGCTGATCAGGTCCTGGGCGATGGTCAGTTCGCCCTCGAACCCGGCGGCGCGGGCCTGGGAGGCGAAGACACCCGGATCTACGTACCGCTGCGAGAAGTGCGTCAGCACGAGATGCCGTACGCCCGCCTCGCGGGCCACCCGGGCCGCCTGTCCGGCGGTGAGATGACCGTGGTCGGTGGCGAGCCGTTCGTCCTCGTCGAGGAAGGTCGACTCGATGACCAGCAGGTCGCACCCTTCGGCAAGCGTGTACACGCCGTCGCAGAGCCTCGTGTCCATGATGAACGCGAAGCGCTGGCCGCGCCTGCGCTCGGAGACCTCGTCGAGGCCGACACCGCCCAGCGAGCCCTCGCGCTGGATCCGTCCGACGTCCGGCCCGGTGATCCCGTGCTCGGCGAGCCGGTCGGGCAGCATGCGCTGCCGGTCGGGCTCGACGAGGCGGTAGCCGTACGACTCGACGGGGTGGGAGAGCCGGTGGGCGTACAGGGTGTACGCGGCGGTCTCGGCGAGGACCCCGTCGGCCGTGACCGGGGCCTCGGTCAGCTCTACGGATTCGTGGTAGGCGGTCGCGTACCGCAGCCGCTCGAAGAAGCGCTGCCCGCTCGCCGGGTAGTGCGCGCTCACCGGGTGCGGGACCTGGTCGAGATTGATGCGCTGGATCACCCCGGCAAGCCCGAGGGAGTGGTCGCCGTGGAAGTGCGTGACGCAGATCCGGTTGATGTCGTGCGCGGCGACTCCGGCGCGCAGCATCTGGCGCTGGGTGCCCTCGCCGGGGTCGAAGAGGATGCCCTCGCCGTCCCAGCGCAGCAGATAGCCGTTGTGGTTGCGGTGCCGGGTGGGGACCTGGCTGGCGGTGCCGAGGACGACGAGTTCGCGTACGGACATGGGTGCGGTGGCCTGCGATTCGGGGGATTCGGCGTTATCCGGGCGGCCACTGCATTCCGCGGCCGCCCAGGACGTGGGCGTGCGCGTGGAAGACGGTCTGTCCTGCACCGGTGCCGGTGTTGAAGACAACCCGGTAACCGGTGTCGGTGATCTTCTCGTCGGCGGCGACGTTCGCGGCCTCGAGCAGTATGTCGGCGGCGATCTGCGGCTCGGCGGCGGCGAGGGTGGCGGCGTCGCGGTGGTGGACGCGCGGGATGACGAGGATGTGGGTGGGGGCCTGGGGGTTGATGTCGCGGAAGGCGACGGTCGTCTCGGTCTCGCGGACGATGGTTGCCGGGACGTCTCCCGAGACGATCTTGCAGAACAGGCAGTCGGGCTGCGGTTCTCCCGCCATGGCCGGGCTCCTCGGTCGCGTGGTTGATCCGTACACGGGCATGCTATCGGGCGCGGTTGCCCGGCTCCCGAAACCGGGGGCGGAGCCCCGGTCCCGGGAACGGGCGGGCAGGGGCACGAGGGCCTTTCCTTCGGATCAGGCCGGATCCGGAAGAAAGGCCCCAGCCCCTATCCCGGCAGACCCGGTGCCGACTTCGCCGGGCTCTGCGCGAGTCCGTCCAGCGCGATCCGGATCGCGGCGTCCAGCTGCGGATCCCGTCCCGCCGCATGGTCCTGCGGCGCCGTCACGACCTCCACATCCGGGTCCACCCCGTGGTTCTCCACACCCCAGCCGTACCCCTCAAGCCAGAACGCGTACTTGGGCTGCGTGACCAGCGTGCCGTCGACGAGCCGGTACCGGCTGTCGATGCCGACCACGCCGCCCCACGTCCGCGTACCGACCACCGGCCCGATCCCGAGCGCCTTGATCGCCGCGTTCACGATGTCGCCGTCCGAGCCGGAGAACTCGTTCGCCACGGCCACCACCGGACCGCGCGGCGCGTCCCCGGGGTAGCTGAACGGCTGCATGCCGCGCGGCAGGTCCCAGCCGACGATGCGGCGGGCCAGCTTCTCCACGATCAGCTGCGACGTGTGGCCGCCGCGGTTCTCCCGTACGTCCACCACCAGCCCCTCACGGGCCACTTCGACCCGCAGGTCCCGGTGGAGCTGCGCCCAGCCGGAGCCGACCATGTCGGGGACGTGGAGGTAGCCCAGGCGTCCGCCGGACTGCTCGTGCACGTACGCCCGCCGGTCCGCCACCCACGCGTGGTACCGCAGCGCCTCCTCGTCCGCGGTCGGCACGACGACGACATGCCGCAGGTTGCCGCCGTCCGCCGGCGAGACGGTCAGCTCGACCGGCTTGCCCGCCGAACCGGTGAGCAACGGCCCGGGCCCGGTCAGGGGGTCGATCTCCTGCCCGTCGACGGCGACGATCGCGTCCCCGGCGCGGACCGCGACGCCGGGCGCGGCGAGCGGCGAGCGGGCTTCCGGATCGGACGTCTCGGACGGCAGGATCCGGTCGATACGCCAATGACCTTCGTCCGTGCGGGAGATGTCGGCCCCGAGCAGCCCCTGCCGGCTCGCGTCGTCGTCCCGGCCGCCCTGCGGCGTCACATACGCGTGCGAGGTGCCGAGCTCCCCCTGCACCTCCCAGAGCAGGTCGACGAGGTCGTCATGGGTGGCGACGCGCGCCAGCACCGGCCGGTAGCGGTCGAGGACGCCGTCCCAGTCGACGCCGCCCATGTCGGGCCGCCAGAAGTTGTCGCGCATGATGCGGCCCGCCTCGTCGTACATCTGGCGCCATTCGGCGGCAGGTTCGACGGTCCGGCGGATCCGGGAGAGGTCGACGGTGACGCTGTTGTCGCTGCCGCCGTCGTGGTCGTCGTCGGAGCCCGCCGGGACACGGCTGTCGGCGGGTACGACGCGCAGCTTGCCCCGGGTGTGCAGGACCAGCCGCTTGCCGTCGCCGCTCACGGCGAACCGGCTGACGTCGGAGGCGAGTTCGTCACTGTGCAGCCTCTCGAGGTCGTACCGCTCCAGGACGGTCTCCGGCCCCCGCGAGTCCGGCGTCGCCCCTGCCGTACCGAGCACGCCCGTCACCGGGTGCCGCAGCCACAGCAGTCCGTCCTTCGCCGCGCGCAGCGAGGAGTAGCGGGCGGCCTCGACGGGCAGCGGCACGATCCGGTCGGCGAGCCCGTCGAGGTCGATCCGGGTGACGGGCAGCGCGGTGGGGTTGTCCTGGTCGCCGTCGCCGGAGCTCTTCTCCTTCTCGGTCGGGCGGCCGTGGCGCTGCGGCCCGAACGGAGAGGGCGTGGTGGCGGCGAGCGTCAGCAGGTGCGGGCGGCAGGCGCCGACGAAGGCCAGATCGAAGACGTGCGCGTCGTAGACCGGGTCGAAGGTCCGCTCGGAGAGGAAGGCGAGATGCTTGCCGTCGACGGTGAACGCGGGGGCGTAGTCCCGGAAGCGGAGCGGCGTGGCTTCGGCGACCGACAGATCGGCGAGGTGCGCGAGCTTGAGCTGGCGCAGCGGCCCGGGCCCGGGGTGGGACCAGGCGAGCCAAACCGAGTCCGGCGAGAAGACGAGTCCGGAGGCGTCGCCGTGTTCGCTGCGGTCGACCTCGTGGACCTCGCCGCTCTCCCGCTCGACGATCAGGATCCGGCCGTCGTGCGAGGCGACGGCGAACCGGCTGCCGTCGGCGGCCGCCGCCAGGTCGAGCACCCTGCCGAGCCGGCCGGCGGCCAGTCGGCGCGGTGCGGTGCCCGGAGCGGTTCCGGTGGCGGGTGCGCACTCCAGGGCGTCGTCGCCCTCCGCGTCGGTGACCCAGACGACGTGCTGATCGCCGTCGGCCTGGAAGGTACGGGGCAGTCTGGCCCGCACCCCGGGTTCGACGGCCAGTGCGCGGGCCGGGCCCTCGCGGTGGGTGACCCAGTGGACGGCGCCGCGCGTCCCGACGGCACTGCCGCGGCCTGTACGGTCCGGGGACGCCGAGTCGAGGTGGCTCCCGGCGTGCACGGAGTGCGGCTGGAGGTCGGCGCGCTGGCCGCCGAGGCGGATTTCGAGACGCCGGGGTCCGGCGCCTTCCAGGTCGTCGAGCAGCCACAGCTCACCGGCCGAGGCGTAGCTGACGCGGGTGCCGTCGGTCGTCGCGTGGCGGGCGTAGAAGCCCTCGGCCTCGGTGTGCCGACGCAGGTCGGAGCCGTCGGGGAGCGAGGAGTAGAGCGCGCCGACGCCTTCGTGGTCGGAGAGGAAGGCGAGACGGTCGCCGACCCACATCGGGCATTCGATGTTGCCGTCGAGGCCCTCGTGAACCCGTACGAAGTCCGCGGCGCCGTCCGGCCCCTGGCCTTCCCCGGGTGCTTGCGCGAGCCACAACTTGCCCGCCGTGCCGCCCCTGTAGCGCTTCCAGGTGGCGGCCTCGCGCCCCATGGTGGCGGAGAGCAGCAGGACCCGTCCGCCGGGTCCGTACGCGAGGGAGCCGACCGGCCCGTAGGGGAGGGTCCGCGCGGGCCCGCCGTCGACCGGGACGGCCCGGGCCCAGCTGCGGCGCAGCGACACCTGCCCCTGGGTGCTGGTGACCAGGACGTCGCCCTCGGGGGTCCAGCCGCGCACGGTGGTCCGCGCGTCGCCCCAGTAGGTCAGCCGCTTCGAAGGGCCTCCCTCGACAGGGGCGAGGTGCACCTCGGGGGCGCCGTCCCGGGTGGATGTCCAGGCGACGTGGGTGCCGTCGGGCGATATGTGTGGCTGGCGGACGGGCCGGTTGTCGGCGCTGACCCGCCAGGCCCGGCCGCCGTCGAGCGGCGCCAGCCAGACATCGTCCTCGGCGGTGAAGGCGATCAATTCGCCCTGGACATGGGGGTACCTGAGATAGGCGGGCTGTGTCACACCGATCACCCTAGGCTGCGGTCGTGTTCCGGGAAACGGGGTTGGCCGGAGTCCGCCCCCGCGGTCGCGCCGACCCACTCACTTGCCCTGCGGATATCCGGTCACCGTGACGGTCACCGTGACGGTCGGCCGGACACGGCCGCCACCACCGCCTTTTCCATCGCGTGTCGGCGGTGTCACGCCGCCGGTCGAGGGGGCGGCGTGACAGTTGCCGAGTACATCGGCCCGCAGGACGGTCTTGCCGCCGACCTTCCCGGTGAAGTCCCCCCGTACACAGAGCCCGCTGACTTCTTTCGTGACCTTGCCGGCGAGTGTGATGTCCTTGCCGTCCGCGGTCCGGCCGCGGCAGTCGACGTGCGCCACCTGCCGCCCGGACGCGGAGCGCGAGGTCGGGGACGGCGTCTTACCGGCGCCCTCGACCTCGGCTGTGCAGTTCAGCCACTGCACATCGACCCCTTTGCGCTCCAGCGCCCCGGTGCCGGTCCGGTCGGTGGTCAGGGCGACGGACGCGGAGTTCAGCCCGTCGATCGGCTCGCAGGCGACGGCCCCCGCAACGGCCGCACCGACGAGGCACAGTACGGCCGGAATGCGATGGGCTCGGCCGCGGCCCCATGAACTCGATGCCCTCAATGTCCCCATACGTGGCAGGGTCCCACCACTCCCCCGCGGTGCGGTAGACCGCTTGCAGCCACACCGGACGTGTTGTATACGGCGGTTACGCCCAGCGGCCGGTGCGCCCCAGCAGCAGTGCCGTCGCCGCGGTGCCCGCCGTCGAGGTGCGCAGGACGCTCCGGCCGAGCCGGCAGGTCCGGGCGCCCGCCTCGGCGAAGGCCGCCAGTTCCTCGGGCGACACCCCGCCCTCGGGGCCCACGACCAGAATGATCTCGCCCCCTGCGGGCAGTCCGACGGTGGCCAGCGGCTCGCTGTCGTACCCCCGGTCCTCGTGCAGGACGGCCGCGAAGTCGGCTGTGGCCAGAAGCGCAGCAACCTGTTTGGTGGTCAGCGCGTCCGTCACCTCCGGGAATCGCACCCGGCGCGACTGCTTGCCCGCCTCGCGGGCCGTGTTCCGCCACTTCGCGAGGGCCTTGAGACCGCGGTCGCCCTTCCACTGGGTGATGCAGCGCGAAGCCTGCCACGGCACGATCGCGTCGACGCCTGTCTCCGTCATCGTCTCGACGGCGAGCTCGCCGCGGTCACCCTTGGGGAGCGCCTGGACCACGGTGATGCGGGGTGTGGGACGGGGCTCCTCGTGGACCGTGCAGAGGTCCGTCACCACCAGCCGGTCCTTGCCCTCGGCAGCCCGCACGACCCCTTCCGTCCACCGGCCGTGCCCGTCCGTCAGGACGACATCCTCACCGGCCCGCAGCCGCTTGACCGAAACGGCGTGCCGCCCCTCGGGACCGTCCAGGACGAACTCGGGCCCGGCAGGGACCTGTTCGACGACGAAGACCGGTGCGGTCACTGCGTGCTCCTTGTGCTCGGTGCCGCGTGCGCGGCGTCCAGTTCTTCGGCGAGCAGCTCGACCAGCCGGCCGGCCGGCAACTCGCGTGCCATGCGGTGGCCCTGGCCCGCCCACAGGGCCATGCCCTGCGCGTCCCCGGCCCTGGCCGCGGCCTTGCGCAGCTCGCTGGTGACATGGTGCACCTGCGGGTAGGCGGCGGGGGCGTACGGGCCGTGCTCGCGCACGAAGCGGTTGACGAGGCCGCGGGCGGGGCGTCCGGAGAACGCCCGGGTCAGGGCCGTCCGTACGAACAGCGGGTTGGTCAGCGCCTGCTTGTGCAGCAGATGGGCGCCGGACTCGGGGCAGACCAGGAAGGCCGTGCCGAGCTGCGCCGCCTCCGCGCCCGCCGCGACGACCGCCGCGATCTGGGAGCCGCGCATGATGCCGCCGGACGCGATGAGCGGCAGCTGGGCGGTCTCACGGACCTGGGCCACCAGGGAGAGCAGCCCGATGCCGGCGTCGTCGGCCTGCGGGTCGTCGCGGTGGGTGGACCGATGCCCGCCCGCCTCGACGCCCTGGACACAGATCGCGTTGGCGCCCGCCCACTGGGCGGCCTGGGCCTCCTCGGGCGAGGTGACCGTCACGACGGTGTACGTGCCGACTTTGGCGAGCGCGTCGAGGGCGCCGCGGGTGGGGCAGCCGAACGTGAAGGAGACCACCGGAACGGGGTCCTCCAGGAGAATCGCGAGCTTGGCCTCGTAGCCGTCGTCACCACTGGAGTCCGGGTCGCCGAGCGGGGTCTCGTACCAGGCGGCCTCACCGGCGAGCTGGTGCTTGTACACCTCGACGGCGCTCGGGTCGGCGAGGTTCGGCTGCGGCATGAAGAGGTTGACGCCGAACGGCTGACCGGTCATTCCGCGCAGCTGTTTGATCTCGTTGTACATGCCGTCCGCCGTCTTGTACCCGGCGGCCAGGAAGCCGAGCCCACCGGCTTCGGCAACGGCCGACACGAGCTGCGGACAGGACACACCGCCCGCCATGGGGGCCTGCACGATCGGATACCGGCAGAGATCGGTCAACGCGGATGACATGACCGCATCGTGTCACGTCCGGTGCACCCTGCCGAATCAGCCGCAGTTCGGCCGGAGCGGTATGCACGGAACGCGGTAGCGCCCGCCGGTCCGGGGACGGGCGGGCGCTACGGCGCAAGGGAACAGCGGGGTGCGGACGGTCCTCAGCGGCCGTTGAACGCATCCTTCAGGCGGGAGAAGAGTCCCTGTTGCCCTGGCTGGAACTGACCGGTGGGCCGCTCCTCGCCACGCAGCTTCGCGAGCTCCCGCAGCAGTCGCTCCTGCTCCGGGTCCAGCTTCGACGGGGTCGTCACCTCGACGTGCACGATCAGGTCGCCGCGCCCGCCGCCCCGCAGATGCGTGATGCCGCGGCCGTGCAGCGGGACCGACTGACCGGACTGGGTGCCCGGCCGGATGTCGACCTCCTCCAGGCCGTCGAGCGTCTCCAGCGGCACCTTCGTGCCGAGCGCGCCCGCCGTCATGGGGATGGTGACCGTGCAGTGCATGTCGTCGCCGCGGCGTTGGAACACCGGGTGCGGCAGCTCATGGATCTCGACGTACAGGTCGCCGGCCGGGCCGCCGCCGGGGCCGACCTCGCCCTCGCCCGCGAGCTGGATGCGGGTGCCGTTGTCGACACCGGCGGGGATCTTCACGGTGAGTGTGCGCCGCGAACGGATACGGCCGTCACCGGCGCACTCCGGGCACGGGGTCGGAACGACCGTACCGAAGCCCTGGCACTGCGGGCAGGGCCGCGAGGTCATGACCTGGCCGAGGAACGACCGGGTGACCTGGGAGACCTCGCCGCGGCCGCGGCACATGTCACAGGTCTGGGCGGAGGTACCGGGTGCGGCACCCTCGCCGCTGCAGGTCGTACAGACGACGGCCGTGTCGACCTGAATGTCCTTGGTGGTACCGAATGCCGCCTCGGCGAGATCGATCTCGAGCCGGATCATCGCGTCCTGGCCGCGCCGGGTGCGCGACCGCGGTCCACGCTGCGACGCCGTGCCGAAGAACGCGTCCATGATGTCGGAGAAGTTGCCGAAGCCACCCTGTCCGAATCCGCCCGCGCCACCGCCGCCGGAGGCGGACAGCGGGTCGCCGCCGAGGTCGTAGACCTGCTTCTTCTGCGGGTCCGACAACACCTCGTAGGCGGCGTTGATCTCCTTGAACCGCTCCTGGGTCTTCGGATCGGGATTGACGTCCGGATGCAGCTCGCGTGCGAGCCGCCGGAAGGCCTTCTTGATCTCGTCCTGAGATGCGTCGCGGCGCACGCCGAGAACGGCGTAGTAGTCGGTGGCCACTTACGACTCCGCCAGGATCTGTCCGACGTAACGTGCCACTGCGCGTACCGCTCCCATCGTTCCGGGGTAGTCCATGCGGGTCGGTCCGACCACGCCGAGTTTGGCGACTGCCTCGTCGCCCGAACCGTAGCCGACCGCGACGACGGACGTGGAGTTGAGCCCCTCGTGGGCGTTCTCGTGCCCGATACGTACGGTCATGCCCGAGTCCTTGGCCTCGCCGAGCAGCTTCAGCAGCACGACCTGCTCCTCCAGCGCCTCCAGCACCGGCCGGATCATCAGAGGGAAGTCGTGCCCGAAGCGGGTGAGGTTGGAGGTGCCGCCGATCATCAGCCGCTCCTCCGTCTCCTCGACGAGGGTTTCGAGCAGGGTGGAGAGCACGGTGGACACGGTTCCCCGGTCCTCGCTCTCGAAGGATTCCGGCAGGTCCTGCACCAGCTGCGGGACGTCCGAGAACCGGCGCCCCACGACCCGGCTGTTGAGCCGGGCCCGCAGATCGGCGAGAGAGGTCTCACCGAACGGTGCGGGACAGTCGATCATGCGCTGTTCGACCCGGCCGGTGTCCGTGATCAGCACGAGCATCAGCCGGGCGGGCGCCAGCGACAGCAGCTCCACATGCCGCACCGTGGAACGGGTCAGCGAGGGGTACTGCACGACGGCGACCTGCCGGGTCAACTGCGCGAGCAGCCGTACGGTGCGGCCCACGACATCGTCGAGGTCGACCGCGCCGTCGAGGAAGTTCTGGATGGCCCTGCGCTCCGGCGACGACAGGGGCTTGACCCCCGCGAGCTTGTCGACGAAGAGCCGGTAGCCCTTGTCCGTCGGGATGCGGCCCGCGCTGGTGTGGGGCTGGGCGATGAAACCCTCGTCCTCCAGCACAGCCATGTCGTTGCGGACCGTGGCCGGGGAGACCCCCAGCTTATGCCGCTCGGTGAGCGCCTTGGAGCCGACGGGCTCCTCGGTGCCGACATAGTCCTGGACGATGGCGCGCAGCACCTCGAGTCTGCGTTCGCTGAGCATGGCGCACACCTCCAGCTGTGTTTCCTCGGTGGTTCTGGTCGATCTCCGGCGATTCCTGGCACTCGATGCGTACGAGTGCCAGCGACCCCCTAGTGTACGGCGGTCGGGTGGGGCCCTAGCAAGGGCGACCGGCCACGCCACCCCGAGACTGCGCAGGTCGTTGCCGATAGCGTCTCCGCATGAACGCGTCTTGGGAAGAGTTCGGCTGGGAGCGACTGGGCAACGGTGTGGGCCGCCGGAGGCTCCCCGGGTGGGATGCCACGGTCGCACTGGTGGTCGGAGCCGAGGCGGCCCTGCTCTTCGACACGGGATCGACGCTGCGCGAAGGTGTGGAGATACGGACCCAGGTGCAGGCCATGACCGGCCGGAAGGTGACGCATATCGCACTCAGCCACCCTCATTTCGACCATGTGCTCGGCACCGCGGCATTCGCCGGGGCGGAGGTGTACGGCGCCATCGGCACGGCCGCTCTCCTCACCGGCGGTGCGGACGAGCTGTACGCCGACGCGATACGCCACGGGGTGCCCGAGGAGGACGCGGCGCAGGCGGCGGACGTCCTGGTGGCGCCGCACCACCAGGTGCGCGGCGAATGGACACTCGACCTGGGCGGCGGCCGTCAGGTGCTGCTGGCGAACGTGGGCCCCGCCCACAGCGGCCACGACCTCGTCGCCCTCGTGCCCGGCTCCCCGGCCGTGGTCCTCTGCGGCGACCTGGTCGAGGAATCGGGCGAACCGCAGGCGGGCCCGGACGCGATCCCGTCGCGCTGGCCGGCCGCGCTGGACCGGCTGCTGGCGCTGGGCGGCGAGGACGCGGTGTATGTGCCGGGGCACGGGGCCGTCGTGGACGCGGCGTTCGTACGGGCCCAACGTGACCGGCTGTCCACCGCCTTCGGCGTGTCGTGACCGGTTTCCGTCCTATCGTCGTCCGATGCGCAGCTACCACCCGGACCTGACCCCGCCCTGGAAGAAGTCCGCTCCCGTGCCCGAGGTCCCCGCCGAGCCCGATCTGGTCGTGGAGGAGGTCTCCACCGGCTTCTGCGGTGCGGTGATCCGCTGCGAGAAGACGGCGCAGGGCCCGACGGTGACTCTGGAGGACCGTTTCGGCAAGCACCGGGTGTTCCCGATGGAACCGCGCGGCTTCCTCCTGGAGGGCCGCGTCATCACTCTCGTACGCCCCTCGGCCGCCGGCCCGGCCCGGCCCGCCCGCACGGCCTCCGGTTCCGTGGCGGTCCCCGGCGCGCGCGCCCGGGTGGCGCGGGCGGGCCGGATCTACGTGGAGGGCCGGCACGACGCGGAGTTGGTCGAACGGGTCTGGGGCGACGACCTGCGCATCGAGGGTGTGGTGGTGGAGTACCTGGAAGGCATCGACGACCTGCCGTCCATCGTCCGTTCGTTCGCCCCCGGCCCGGATGCGCGACTGGGCGTCCTGGTCGACCACCTGGTCCCCGGCTCCAAGGAGTCGAGAATCGCGGCCGAGGTCACCGACGCGAACGTGCTGGTGGTGGGCCACCCGTACATCGACATCTGGGAGGCGGTGAAGCCGGCGTCGGTGGGCATCGGCGCGTGGCCGGTGGTGCCCCGCGGCCTGGACTGGAAGACCGGCGTGTGCCGGTCACTGGGCTGGCCCGAGAACACGGGCGCGGCGTGGCAGCGCATCCTGTCGACGGTCCGCTCGTACAAGGATCTGGAACCGGCCCTGCTGGGCTCGGTGGAACACCTGATCGACTTCGTGACGGCGCCCTAGTTCGTCCGACGACCGGGGGCCGGGGGGCCTGGGTGGAGCCCCCGGTCCCGGGACAGGGGCGGACAGGGGATCAGGCCCGCCGCAAGCGCACCCGTGTCCCCGCGCCCCTCAGTCCACCAGATCCCTGACCACCGCATCCGCGAGCAACCGCCCGCGCAGAGTCAGCACTGCCTGCCCCTCCGCATAGGGCGCCGCCTCCAGGAGCCCGTCCTCCACCGCGCGCCCCGCCGCGGCCAGTCCGGCGGGCGCCAGCAGTGACAGCGGACATCCGTCGACCAGCCGCAGCTCCAGGAGAATCCGCTCGACCCGCCGGTCCTCCGCCGACAGGACCTCCCGTCCCGCGCCCGGCGACCGCCCCTCCGCGAGCGCCTGCGCGTACGCGCCGGGATGCTTCACGTTCCACCAGCGCACCCCGCCCACATGGCTGTGCGCCCCCGGCCCGGCCCCCCACCAGTCGGCGCCCCGCCAGTACAGCTCGTTGTGCAGGCACCGCCCGTCCACCGTCCGGGCCCAGTTCGACACCTCGTACCAGGAGAAGCCCGCCGCGGCCATGGCCTCGTCCGCGATCAGATACCGGTCGGCGTGGACGTCGTCGTCCGTCATCGGAACCTCGCCGCGCCGGATCCGCCGCGCCAGTTGCGTGCCCTCCTCGACGATCAGCGCGTACGCGGACACATGGTCCGGCCCCGCTCCGATCGCCGCGTCCAGCGAGGCCCGCCAGTCGTCGTCGGACTCCCCGGGCGTGCCGTAGATCAGGTCGAGATTGACGTGCTCGAAGCCCGCCTCCCGGGCCTCGGCGACACATGCCTCAGGCCGCCCCGGCGTATGCGTACGGTCGAGGATCTTCAGCACGTGCTGCCGGGCACTCTGCATCCCGAACGAGATCCGGTTGAAGCCGCCTTCCCGCAGCTCCGCCAGATACGCCGGGTCGACCGACTCCGGATTGGCCTCGGTGGTGATCTCGGCGTCGTCGGCGAGCCCGAACTCGTCACGGATCGCCGCCAGCATCCGGACGAGATCCCCGGCGGGCAGCAGCGTGGGCGTACCGCCGCCGACGAACACCGTACGGACCGGCCGCGGGTCGTCGCCGAGCACCTTGCGGGCCTGACGGACCTCGCCGATCAGATGGGCGGCGTAGTTGTCCCGGGAGGCCAGCGCACCGCCCGACCCCCGCAGCTCGGTCGCCGTGTACGTGTTGAAGTCGCAGTACCCGCAGCGCGTGGCGCAGTACGGCACATGCAGGTAGAAGCCGAGCGGCCGGTCGGCGGCGCCTTCCAGGGCATGGCGGGGCAGCGCCCCGTCGTCGGGTACGGGCTCACCATCGGGCAGTACGGAAGGCATACCGTCCATTGTCCCTCGTCGCCGGTCCTGCCCCGCCCGCGTTCACCGGGCCTGCAGGACCACCAGCGCCAGATCGTCGTCCGGCGGGCGCTCGGCGAACTCGTGAACGGCCCGTTTGATCCGGTCCGCGATCCCCTCCGCGGTCAGCCCGGCGCACCCGGCCAGTACCCGGGCGAGACCGTCCCCGTCGTCGAACATCGCCGGCCCGGAGCGCCGCTCCGTGACCCCGTCCGTGACGCAGAGCAGGCTGTCCCCCGGCGCCAGGTCGAAGCTCTGACTCTCGTACGCGACGTCCTCGACGACTCCGAGGAGCACCTGCGGCTCTGCGGCGGCCCGCACGGTGCCGTCGGGCCGCAGCAGCAGCGGCAGCGGATGGCCCGCGCTGGCGAGCGTGCAGCGCACTCCGCCACCGGGCAGCGGCACCATCTCCCCGTACAGCAGGGACAGGAACCGGGGCTGCCCGCCGTCCGGCAGCTGCGGACCGTCCTCCCGCAGATGCTGGCCGCCCTCCGCCAGGTGCTGCCCGCCCGCGGCCGCGACCATGAGCGCGGCGGCCTCGGCGGTCTCCATCGCGTCGTCGAGGAGCAGCCGGTTGAGCCGGTCCAGCACCTCGCCGACGCGGAACCCCTCCCGGGCCAGCAGCCGCAGCCAGGGCCGGGCGAGACCGGTGACGACCGCGGCCTCGGGGCCGCTGCCCTGCACATCGCCGAGCACGAAGCACCAGCGGTCGCCGGGGCACGGGAAAATGTCATAGAAATCACCTCCGACGACACCGTCGTCGGAAGGCTCGTACACCAGCGAGCTGGTGACGCCGGGTATCTCCGCGACCTTGCTGGGCAGCAGACCGCGCTGCAGGACGCGGCTGATGGTGGCCTGCCGGGTGTACGCGCGAGCTGCGCCGACGGCGAGGCCGACACGGCGTACGAAATCCTCGACCAGGGCGGTCACTTCGTGCGACACCCGGGCGGCGCCCTCCCGGCCGAGCAGAACGGCGCCGAGCGTGCGGTCCCCCGACGTCATCCGAAACCCCAGGGCCGTCCCCTCGCCCTCCCCCTCGCGCAGGGGCCACGGAACCGGAACCGGCCCGGTGCCGACCTCGTCGGCCAGCAGGAGCGGCTCCTCCTCCAGGACCGTGCGCAGCTGCTCCGTGCGGTCCTCGTCGGCGTGCCAGACCCGTACCAGCCGTGGTGCGGCCGAGGGCCCGCCGCCTTCGCCCTGCAGCCAGATCGCGCACCAGTCGCCGAGCCGGGGCACCAGCAGCTGCCCGGCGAGCGCCGCCACGATGTCCTCGTCGAGCTGCCCCGCGAGCAGATCCGATGCCTCGGCGAGGAACGAGAGCGCCCCGCGCCCGGCCCAGTCCGCGTCGTCGCGGACCGCGCGGCGGGCGCTGGGCGCGAGCAGCTCGGCGGCGTGCAGTTCGGGTTCGGCTGCCGGATCGGGCGCGTCGGTCCAGTCGTCGACGGGCAGCCGGGCCCAGACGGTCTTCAGGCCGGTGCGGTACGTGATGCCCCAGCGCTCGGCGAGCGTGGCCACGACCTGCAGCCCTCGCCCGCACTCGGCCGGTCCGTCCCGGTCCGCGGCCGATAACGGGCCGGGGCGTTCGCTGCGCACGGAACGGGCGGGGTGATGATCGGCGACCTCCAGCACCAGGGCTGCGGCCTCGTTCCCGGCCGCCTCCTCCAGCCGGAAGAGCAGCTCGACGGTGGTCCCGGCGTGCACGACGGCATTGGTGACGAGCTCATCGACGACAACCACCGCGTCGTCCGCCAGCCGGTCGCTGAAACCCACGGCTGCGGGCAGCCCCAGTCCGGTCCACTCGGCCAGCGCGGCCCGGACGAACCGGCGGGCAGCGGCCGGCGCGAGGGGATTCCCGGGCAGACTCGTCCGGGCGACCGGCTGCGCCTCCGGCTGGCCGACGTACGTACCGGGACGCTGAACGGTGTCCCGCTGCAAGGGAATGGGCCCCATGGCGCAGCTCCTGACGTGTTCTCGCACGGCCTGTCTCGTGCCGTGTGCCGCTGACGACACCGACAGAGTGACAGACCGGACCTGTCCATAAGCACCGAGTTACCGAAGTGAACAGAGAAGGGTGCCGGACCGTTCGTCAGAAACGGCGGCGCGAAACGACAGGGCGGACGGGGCAGCTCACCCCGTCCGCACCACACGCCCTTCGTGACGCCTCGCGTTACGCCTCGCGGGCCCCCACGTACATCTCGTCGATGAGGTCCTTGTACTCGCGCTCGACGACCGGCCGCTTGAGCTTGAGGCTCGGCGTGAGCTCGCCGTGCTCGACGTCGAGGTCGCGCGGCAGCAGCCGGAACTGCTTGATGGTCTGCCAGCGCTGCAGCCCCTCGTTGAGACGCTTCACATAACCGTCGATGAGCTCCACGGTCTGCCGGGCCGCGATCACGTCGGCGTACGGCTTGCCCGCCAGGCCGTTCTCGGCGGCCCAGCCGAGGATGGTCGGCTCGTCGAGGGCGATCAGGGCGGTGCAGTAGTTGCGGTCCGCGCCGTGCACCAGGATGTTGGAGACAAACGGGCACACCGCCTTGAACTGTCCCTCGACCTCCGCCGGGGCGACGTACTTGCCGCCCGACGTCTTGATCAGGTCCTTCTTGCGGTCGGTGATCCGCAGGTAGCCGTCCACCGAGAGCTCGCCGATGTCACCGCTGTGCAGCCAGCCGTCGGGCTCCAGCACCTCGGCGGTCTTCTCCTGCTGGCGGTGGTAGCCCTGCATGATGCCGGGGCCGCGCAGCATGATCTCGCCGTCGTCCGCGATCCGTACCTCGGTGCCGGGGAGCGGCTTGCCGACCGTACCCGTGCGGTAGGCCTCGCCCGGGTTGACGAAGGAGGCGGCGCTGGACTCGGTGAGCCCGTAGCCCTCCAGGATGTGAATGCCGGCGCCGGCGAAGAAGTAGCCGATCTCGGGGGCGAGCGCCGCGGAGCCGGAGACACAGGCGCGGAGCCGGCCGCCGAAGGCCTCGCGGATCTTGGCGAAGACGAGCGCGTCGGCGACCTTGTGCTTGGCGCCGAGTGCGAACGGTACGGAGGCTGTGCCGGTGCGCCGGAAGTTGTCCTGGGACACCTTGGCGTACTCGCGGGCGACCCCGGCCGCCCACTGGAAGATCTTGTACTTGGCGCCGCCACCGGCCCGCGCCTTGGACGCGATCCCGTTGTAGACCTTCTCGAAGATCCGGGGCACGGCGGCCATGTACGTCGGCTGGACGACCGGCAGGTTCTCGATGATCTTGTCGATCCGGCCGTCGACCGCGGTCACGTGACCGACCTCGATCTGACCGGAGGTGAGGACCTTGCCGAAGACGTGCGCGAGCGGCAGCCAGAGGTACTGGACGTCGTCCTCGGTGATCAGGCCGGTCGCCACGGTGGCCTTGGCCATGTACGACCAGTTGTCGTGCGGCAGTCGCACACCCTTGGGACGGCCGGTGGTGCCCGAGGTGTAGATCAGGGTGGCCAGCTGGTCGGCGGAGATCGCGCCGACCCGCTCCTGGACCACGGACGGATTCTTCGTCAGGATCTCGGCGCCGCGGGCCTCCAGGTCGGCCAGCGAGAGCACCCAGCCCTCAGGGTCGGCCGGGTCGGGTTCGACGCCCTGCGGGTCGATGACGACGACATGGGCGAGCTCCGGCAGGTCGGCGCGGCGCTCACGGGCCTTGGCCAGCTGGCCGGCGTCCTCCGCGATCAGCACCCGGCTCTCCGAGTCGGCGAGGATGAACGCCGACTCCTCGGCGTTCGTCGACGGGTAGATCGTGGTCGTCGCCGCGCCCGCGCACATCACACCGAGGTCGGCGAAGATCCACTCGATGCGGGTGGCGGAGGACAGCGCGACCCGCTGCTCGGGCTCCACACCCAGACCGATGAGTCCGGCGGCGATCGCGTACACGCGTTCCGCGGCCTGTGCCCAGCTCACCGACTTCCACTCGTCGGGGCCCTGGCCGGTGGCCGACGGAACCGGGAAGCGGTAGGCCTCCCCGTCCGGAGTGGCCGCCACGCGCTCGATGAAGAGGCCCGCCACGGAGGGCGGTCGGTTATCGATCATGGTCTGTGTGTCGCTCACGACATCCTCCGGGCCTGCGGCAGTGCTTCACGACCGATTGGTGGTTGCTGCGTGCTGCTGCTTGTTCCTGCTTGGGTACGTCCGTCTGCGTGCTTGTCCTGCGTGCTTGTCCGCGCGGATGGTTCCGCTTGTTTAACTGGCGAGTAACCACGAAGCCGTGATCAGGGTAGAGCGCCCGCGTCCGCCGCGTAAGAGGCAATCGGACGCCGCTTCATAACGAACGGGCCCCCACGCCGCAGCATGCTGCGGTGCAGGGGCCCGTTGGGCTACCACCCAGTAGCGGGTACGGAAGCCGGAGCCTGCCCGGAAGCGGGAATCCGTCGGGAACTACTTCTTGCCCTTGCCCTCGCCGCCCGACTCGTCCGTCGACAGCACGGCGATGAAGGCCTCCTGAGGCACCTCCACATTGCCGACCATCTTCATCCGCTTCTTGCCTTCCTTCTGCTTCTCCAGCAGTTTCCGCTTACGGGAGATGTCACCGCCGTAGCACTTGGCGAGGACGTCCTTGCGGATGGCGCGGACGGTCTCACGGGCAATGACCCGGGAGCCGATGGCGGCCTGGATCGGCACCTCGAAGTTCTGCCGCGGGATGAGCTCGCGCAGCTTGGCGACGAGCCGCACGCCGTACGCGTACGCCTTGTCCTTGTGCGTGACCGCGGAGAACGCGTCGACCTTGTCGCCGTGCAGCAGGATGTCGACCTTGACGAGCTGGGCGGTCTGCTCGCCGGTGGGCTCGTAGTCGAGCGAGGCGTACCCGCGGGTCTTGGACTTCAGCTGGTCGAAGAAGTCGAAGACGATCTCGGCGAGCGGCAGGGTGTACCGGATCTCGACCCGGTCCTCGGAGAGGTAGTCCATGCCGATCAGGGTGCCGCGCCGGTTCTGGCAGAGCTCCATGATCGCGCCGATGAACTCGCTGGGGGCGAGGACGGTGGCGCGCACGACCGGCTCGTGCACCTTGTCGATCTTGCCCTCGGGGAACTCGCTCGGGTTGGTGACGATGTGCTCGCTGCCGTCCTCCATGTCCACGCGGTAGACCACGTTGGGGGCGGTGGCGATGAGCTCCAGACCGAACTCGCGCTCCAGGCGCTCGCGGATCACGTCGAGGTGCAGCAGACCGAGGAAGCCGACACGGAAGCCGAAGCCGAGGGCCGCGGAGGTCTCCGGCTCGTACACCAGGGCGGCGTCGTTGAGCTGGAGCTTGTCGAGGGCCTCGCGCAGGTCGGGATAGTCCGAGCCGTCCAGCGGGTACAGCCCCGAGAACACCATCGGCTTGGGGTCCTTGTAGCCGCCCAGCGCCTCGGTCGCGCCCTTGTTCAGGGAGGTGATCGTGTCACCGACCTTGGACTGCCGGACGTCCTTCACACCGGTGATGATGTAGCCCACTTCGCCCACACCGAGACCGTCGGACGGGGTCATCTCCGGGGAGGAGACACCGATCTCCAGCAGCTCGTGGGTGGCGCCGGTGGACATCATCTTGATGCGCTCGCGCTTGTTGAGCTGGCCGTCGACGACACGGACGTACGTGACGACGCCGCGGTACGAGTCGTAGACCGAGTCGAAGATCATCGCGCGGGCCGGTGCGTCGGCCTTGCCGACGGGTGCCGGGACATCCCTGACCACCCGGTCCAGCAAAGCGTCCACACCGATGCCGGTCTTCGCGGAGACCTTGAGGACGTCCTCGGGCTGACAGCCGATGAGGTTGGCCAGCTCCTCGGAGAACTTCTCCGGCTGCGCGGCCGGCAGGTCGATCTTGTTGAGCACCGGAACGATGGTGAGGTCGTTCTCCATCGCCAGGTAGAGGTTGGCCAGCGTCTGGGCCTCGATGCCCTGCGCGGCGTCGACCAGCAGGATCGTGCCCTCGCAGGCGGCGAGCGAGCGGGAGACCTCGTACGTGAAGTCCACGTGGCCCGGAGTGTCGATCATGTTGAGGACATGGGTGCTGCCCTGGCCCTCGCCTGTGGTGGGCGTCCAGGGCAGACGTACCGCCTGGGACTTGATGGTGATGCCGCGCTCGCGCTCGATGTCCATCCGGTCGAGGTACTGAGCGCGCATCTGCCGCTGGTCGACCACACCCGTCAGCTGAAGCATCCGGTCAGCAAGGGTCGACTTGCCGTGGTCGATGTGCGCGATGATGCAGAAGTTGCGGATCAGCGCCGGGTCGGTACGGCTCGGCTCGGGCACGTGGATAGGAGTCGCGGGCACGCAGGGTCCTGATTCTTGAGACGCCGAACGCCGTGTCTCGGGTCGATGTCGGGTCGGTCGGATCGATACGTAGCTTCCATCGTCCCACGCCCGCGGGGCTGAGACCGGTTTGGGCCGATCGGAGCGCGGCTGGTACCGTTGACAGCTGTGCTTCGTGGCCCTTTCGGGCGGCGGGGCACACATCGAAGATCCAACGAACCTGAAAAGGCTCTTTCGTGGCGAACATCAAGTCCCAGATCAAGCGGAACAAGACGAACGAGAAGGCGCGCCTGCGCAACAAGGCCGTCAAGTCCTCGCTCAAGACCGCGATCCGCAAGGCCCGTGAGGCTGCCGCTGCGGGCGACGTCGAGAAGGCCACCACGGCCGTTCGCGACGCCTCGCGCGCGCTCGACAAGGCTGTCTCGAAGGGCGTCATCCACAAGAACGCCGCCGCCAACAAGAAGTCGGCGCTGGCCTCCAAGGTTGCCGCCCTCCAGGGCTGAGCTTTCTGATGTAACCGCCGGAACGGACCAGCGGGCCCTCTCTCCCGCCCCTGCCCGGCCCCCGCGCCGCACACCGAACCTGCGTTCGCCACGCGGGTGCGGCGCATGAAGCGTGAAACCGAGGCCCCGGCCGTCGTTCTCCCCAGAGCGACAGCCGGGGCCTTCGGCGTGCCCGGACATGCCGGTCGCGTCGAGCACGCCCGGCGATCGGGAGCAACACGTCGGCCGCCCGGCACTCACCGCGCCTCACCGCTCCAGGGGGTGTGACGACAGCTCCTAGCGCCGCCCGGCCCGCGCCGCCCGCGCAACAGCGACCACGGCCTTCTCCAGGGCGTACTCGGGGTCGTCCCCACCGCCCTTCACGCCCGCATCCGCATCCGCGACCGCCCGCAGAGCAGCCGCCACCCCGTCCGGCGTCCACCCCCGCATCTGCTGCCGCACCCGGTCGATCTTCCACGGCGGCATGCCCAGTTCGCGCGCAAGATCCGCAGGCCGGCCACCGCGCGCCGAGGACAGCTTGCCGATCGCCCGTACGCCCTGCGCCAGCGCACTGGTGATCAGCACCGGCGCCACCCCGGTCGACAGCGACCAGCGCAGTGCCTCCAGCGCCTCCGCGGCCCGCCCCTCCACCGCCCGGTCGGCGACCGCGAAGCTGGACGCCTCCGCACGACCGGTGTAATAGCGCCCGACGACCTCCTCGTCGATCGTGCCCTCGACATCCGCGACCAGCTGCGACACCGCGCTCGCCAGCTCCCGCAGATCGCTGCCGATGGAGTCGACGAGCGCCTGGCATGCCTCGGGGCTCGCGGAGCGCCCCAGCGCCCGGAACTCCGACCGGACGAACGAAAGCCGCTCGGCAGGCTTCGTGGTCTTCGGGCAGGCGACCTCCCGCGCACCCGCCTTGCGCGCGGCGTCCAGCAGCCCTTTGCCCTTGGCGCCGCCCGCGTGCAGCAGGACGAGCGTGATCTCCTCGGCCGGTGCGTCGAGGTATGCCTTGACGTCCTTGATCGTGTCGGCGGAAAGATCCTGCGCATTGCGCACGATCACCACCTTGCGCTCGGCGAAGAGCGACGGGCTCGTGAGCTCGGCAAGGGTGCCCGGCTGGAGCTGGTCGGAGGTGAGGTCGCGAACGTCCGTGTCGGCGTCGGACGCGCGGGCCGCCGCCACCACCTGCTGCACCGCACGGTCGAGGAGGAGGTCCTCCTGGCCCACGGCGAGCGTGAGGGGGGCGAGCGGATCGTCGGTGGAATTCCTTCTGGTGGCCATCGCCGTCCAGCATCCCACGCCCCTCTGACAGCCCGGCTTCGACGCCTCTCCGCGCACCCGTCGCCGTACCGGAGAATGGGCAGGTGAGCGATGTGAGACATGTACTGGTGCTGCCCGACCGCGATACCGCGGAGGAGGTGGCCGGGGAGCTCGCCGACCGTTTCGGAGTCGCCGAGGAACCTCAGCTCGTACGCGACGCGCTGGCCGGCGAGGACGACGCGGAGGACGCCCAATGGCTGGTGGTCGTGGAGGACGCGGACGGCCGGCTCGAACCCTCGGCACTCGACGAGCTGGCGGCGGAGTACGAGGGCTGGCTTGAGGCGCCCTAAATATATTGATCACGAGCGTTGTTGACACTCGCAGGGCTTGATCATGGCGAAGACCTCCGGTGTGGTGGAGCTGTCTAGGACTGCACCGTACGGAAGTCTTCGTGTCCCACCGTAATGCGCCTCTGACCGAGACCGGACGCCTGCGAGCGGGACTTTCGAAACACGCCCCAGGACTGTCCGACCCTGATCCGCCGGACACCACCCGGCAGCGGCGGCCCCGGCCGCAGCGCCCCCCGGGGCTCAGCCCTTGGGCACGATCTGGATGTCCATGTCGATGGCGATGCTGGAACCGACGGCAGCGATACCGCGGGCCAGCATGGTCTGCCAGGTGAGAGTGAAGTCCTCACGGTGCAGCTCGGTGGTGGCCCGGCAGGCGGCCCTGGTCTCCCCTTCCACACCGTTGCCGACGCCGAGGTACTGGGTGTCCAGCATCACGGTACGGCTGACGCCGTGAAGAGTGAGCGCGCCGCTCACGCCCCAGCGGCTGCCGCCCCGGTGAACGAAACGGTCGCTGTAGAACTCCATCGTCGGATAGCGCCCGACGTCGAAGAAGTCGCTGGACCGCAGATGGTCGTCGCGCATCTGCACGTTGGTGTCGATCGACGAGGCATCGATGATCACGTGCATGGCGGAATCCTCCATGCGGTCGGCGATCCGTATCGCACCTGCGAATGTGTTGAATCGGCCATGAATACGGGCCAGCCCGATATGGCGGGCCGTGAAGCCGATCTGCGAGTGGTTCGGCTCGATCTCCCACTCACCGGGGTCGGGCAGCTGCGGGGGCGCGGCCACCTGGAGCATGACGTCCCCGAGCCCGGCGTGGCCGCTCTCGGAGACCGTGGCCGAACCGTGGAACGGGGTGAAGCCCTCGGCCGTGACAGCCAGCCGGTAGTCACCTGCCGGTACGGCGGCGAGGACGTTCCCGAAGGGGTCCGTCTCACCGCCGACGACCTTGCGGCCCGCGCTGTCCGTGACGACGAACTCAGCCTGCTGAACAGCCTCGTTGACCGGATCAAGGACGCGACAGCTCAGGACTCCCGCGGTGCGCGGCACCGCGAGTCCCGCGAGCGGGTTTCCCTGCGCCGCACCCGTTGCGTCTTTTCTTCCCAGCCAACGGCCGAACATCTTCACGTACCCCCGGGGGAGATTCACCTTGGGGCCGTACGGCTGGACGTCGTTGTCGGAGCAGCGGCCCGCCGACGATCATGCATTCGATCACTCTTGAGGCGTTCGAGGCAAACGGAGGGACTGGAAAGGGCTTGGGCGTAGGTGTTACCGAAGGTCCGAATTGAATGCTCCGCTTATGTGCATCAGCTGTTGCGTCCGAAATTCTCAACCTGATGGACCGTGGGCAGCCGGTGGAGACGCAGCCCGAAGTGTTCGCGGTAGGCGTCGATCACGTCGGCGTCCGTGGCGAGCGGTACCTCGCGGCGTTCGCCACGCACCGTCGTAACGAGCGTGCGGCCGCTCAGCGTGACCCGGCCCTCATCGGTGAGCCGGGAGCAGACCACGGACCGGGTGAAGTGGGAGTCGGGCGAGGTGCGGTGGTACCAGGCGCCTGCCCGGAAGTCCGCAAGAGCGCGGGGCCGCAGATCCAGCCGGAACTGCAGAGCTTCGTCGCGCAGTACATCGAGATCCCCGGCACCGGCTCCGGCGGCGCCCGCGGCGCTTGCCCCGGCGCCGTCGCTGTTCTCGGCGTCGGGCGTCTCCCGGATCCGGAACGTACCGCTCGGATCCTCCTGGTCCGTGCGGTCGTCGAGTGCGAGCGGCTGGCGCGCATGGTCGCCGAAGCCGACATCGACGAGCCAGGCGCCGGTGCTGTCGTCGGTCTCGACACGCAGCGCGAGATGGTCGTACGGGATGCCGAGCCGTCCGTCGTCCCCGTAGCCGCGGGCCTGGAGAAGGGTGACGCGGAAGCCGAGGGCCCGGAGCAGCGCGGCGAAGGTCGCGTTGAGTTCGTAGCAGAACCCGCCGCGCCGGGCACCCACCACCTTGTCGAGGAGCGCCCTTTCGTCCAGCACGATGTCTTCGCCGAGATGGATCGACAGGTTCTCGAAGGGCACGGCGGTGAGGTGTCGCAGCTGCAGCTCGCGCAGAGCGGCGGCGTCGGGACGTGCGGGACGGTGGGCGCCGATGCGGTCAAGGTACGCGTCGACGGTCTGCGGCGATTGCGGGTCCATGGCCGAAGTCTGTCCGGGAGCCCTGCGGCACGCCATGAGCCGGTGGTCCTAGGACCACCGACCGAGGTGCGGCATGGCCCGCTCTCGCTAAGGGCTGTGCCGTCATCCCTGGTGGATCAGCGCGCGGCGTCAGATGCGGCACCTCGCCAGGCGATCGGGCAGAGGCAGCGGGGACGGGCGGCGGTCGGCCACGGCGGGTTCGGACGGTGCGCGGTCGGCCGGATGGTGGTCATGAGCGCCCGACCGCCCTCAGCCGCGACCCGGCACCCGTCACCGCGATCGCGCCGTCCAGGTCCGTGCGCAGCACTACTGCTCCCCCGTCCCTCAGCGCCTCGACGGTCCGGGCCGCCGGGTGCCCGTACGGGTTGTCCCTGCCCACACTCACCAGGGCGAGCCGCGGGCGCGCACTGCGCAGCAACGCCGGGTCCTGGTGGGCGGATCCGTGATGGGCGACCTTGAGAACGTCCACCCGCGGGAGCGCCGGGTACTGGCGCAACAGCCTTTGCTGGGAAGCAGGTTCGAGGTCACCGAGGAGCAACAGGCTCAGTCCGCCGGTCCGGACGAACAGCGCGACACTGGCGTCGTTGGGCTCTTCCGGTAAGGGACCTGCCGTCGCGCCTCCCGCCGGCCACAGGACTCGCCAGTCGAGCGTGCCGATGCGGCGGCGCTCTCCCACAGTCGCCCGTACCAGGGGGACCCGCGCCGCAGCGGCTGTACTGCGTACGAACGCCGCCTGGTCCGGTGGTTCGTCCAGACTCGTCGTCTGGATCGCACCGACCGCTCTGCCCCGCAACACGCCGGGCAGACCTCGGACGTGATCGGCATGAAAGTGTGTGAGCAGCAGGAGCGGAACCCGAGTGATGCCCAGGTCACGCAGGCAGCGGTCGGCCAGGCGTGGATCGGGCCCGGTGTCGATCACCACTCCCTCGCCGTCCCCCGCCGCAAGCACCATGGCGTCGCCCTGACCCACATCGCACATCACGAACGCCCAGCCCGGTGGTGGCCATCCCGTCAGCACCCGGGTGAGCGGCACCGGGCGCAGCACCGCGAGGACAAGCAGCAGCGCGGCAGCCGAACAGACCCATGGGTGACGCGCGATACGACGGGCGGAGAGCACCGCCAGAGCCGTGAGGGCGGCCAGCAGGAGCGCTCCCCGCCAGCCGTCGGGCCAGTCGATCTCCGCCCCGGGAAGCGCCGCACCGGTGCGGGCCACGGAGGCGATCCACCCGGCCGGCCAGCCCGCGATCCGGGCGAGCAGCTCGGCCACGGGCATGGCCACCGGTGCCGCGGCGAGCGCGGCGAACCCGAGGACGGTGGCGGGCGCCACCGCGAACTCGGCCAGCAGGTTGCACGGAATCGCCACCAGACTGACCCGCGAGGCGAGCACCACGACGACGGGCGCGCACACCGCCTGCGCCGCGGCGGCCGCACCCAGCGCCTCCGCGAGCCGGGGCGGCACCCGCCTCCGTTGCAGCGCGGCACTCCATCGCGGGGCGACCGTGAGCAGGGCGCCGGTCGCCAGCACGGAAAGGACGAAGCCATAACTGCGCGTCAGCCACGGGTCGTACAGCACGAGCAGCAGAACGGCAGCGGCGAGTGCAGGAATCAGCGAGCGGCGGCGGCCCGTACCGATCGCGAGCAGTGTGATCAGTCCGCAGACCGCGGCGCGCAGCACGCTGGGCTCCGGTCGGCACACCAGGACGAAGGCGAGCGTGAGTCCGCCGCCGAGCAGCGCGGTCATCCGCAGCGGGATACCCAACCGGGCTGCCAGACCACGGCGTTCGACCCGGAGCGCGGCGCCGGGCGGTCCGATGAGCAACACGAGGAGGATTGCCAGGTTGGCACCGGAGACCGCCATCAGGTGCGTGAGGTCGGCTGCTTGGAAGGCCTCGTGGAGTTCGGGGGTGACCCTGGAGGTGTCGCCGACGACCAGCCCCGGGAGCAGCGCCCGCGCATCGGGATCCAGCCCGTCCGTCGCGCGTCGCAGGCCCGCGCGCAGTTCGCCCGCCGTGCGCTGGAGAGGAGTCGGCGGCCCGGTGACACGAGGCGGGCCCTTGCCGTCCGGACGCAGGACCGCGGCGTTGCGTTGTCCGCTGTGCAACGGTGGCGCGAGTCGGCCGCTCACGTGCAGCCTGGTGGACGGCAGCAGCCGCTCCCATCGCGCCGTCGAACCGGAGGGCGACACGATCAGCAGCACCGGGGTGCGGAGACGGGTGTGGGCGCCGCCGGGTGCCGTGAGCCCGGTGATCTCGGCGTCCAGGAGGAGGGCGGCCGGGGTGCTGTGATCGCCTTGGACCCGGGGGCGGGTCCGGCGTGCGTCGGACGTGACCGTCACCTCCGCCTCGACCCTCTCGAAACGGTCGGCCAGACCGGGAACGGGCCCCTGCCGTGCGTCCGCGCCGTGCAGGCCCGCCGCCGTCGCTCCGGCCGCCGCGCAGAGCAGCACCGCGGCCGCCGCGGTGGCATGGAGCCTGTGACCGTTGCGTCCCGCGCTGCCCTCACCGTCCTCGCACTCCCGGTGGTCAGCCGGCCGAGCGCGCGCCGCGCGGGTCGTTGAGGCCCGGGAGAGGCCGAGGAGCACCAGGGCGGCGACGAGGCAGAGCGCCGTCCCTGCGGCCGTCCAGCGCCACGGCGCACCCACGGCGAGCGCCGCGGCGGCCCAGGCCGCGAGGGCCGGCGGAACCAGTCGCAGATCGACCGGGCCCTCCTGTCGCGGGTCGGAGGCGCCGAGCCGTCGGCCCGACGCCGTATGGACGTCCGGTGGTACGTGTGGGCGGGTCATGGCCGTACCAACGGTTGAAGATCGGCGAACCGGCGGTCGCCGATCCCATTGACCTCACGGAGTTCGTCGACGGAACGGAAGCCGCCGTGCTGCGTGCGGTAGTCGAGGATGTGCTGGGCAAGGACCGGACCGACGCCGGGCAGGGTGTCCAGCTGTTCCACGGTTGCGCTGTTGAGGCTGACCGGCCCGGCCGCCGGGCCACCAGGGCCGCCCGTACCGGCGCCGCCCGTGGCACCGGAGACGAGTGCGCCGGGTGGCGCACCGACCACGATCTGTTCCCCGTCCAGCAGCACCCGTGCCCGGTTGAGTCCGGTGATGTCCACGGCCGGCCGGACCCCGCCCGCCGCCCGCAGCGCGTCGGCCACCCGCGCTCCGGACGGCAAGGGGTAGATGCCCGGCCGTCGCACCTTGCCACTGACGTCGACGACGATCCGCCCGTCCGGTCCCGGGGTGGCCGGTGGTCCGGGTGACGGTTCGGGATTATGGACGGGATCCGTCATCGGGTCCGGTGTCGGGGCGTGCGCACGCTCCTTGACCGGGTCGGGCGGGCGGACGGCCTGGGGCCGTACGGAAAAGAAGTGGACCGCCGCGAAGGCTGCGGCAGCGACCAGTACGACGGTGAGCGCGGCAAGGGTTCTCGGCTCCAGACCGCACCTGAGTCGCAGCCACATCGGGAGCCGCTCCCGCACCGCGGGCACCATCCGCTCCCACCGCCCCGGCGCAGCCGGAGCCGGGTCGAACACCCGCGCCGGCTCGTCGGACGGCGCGGCACTCCCCCGACGAGGAACTGCCGGGGCCGGTGCGGAGGCCGTGTCCGGGGTTGGGGCCGACCCCGCCACCGACCGGTCCGCACGCCCTCCGTACGCCCCCGCCATGAGCGCGTCCGCACGCCGCCGCGAAGCGGCAGCGACCACGGCGGCGCGCCCGCGCGAAGGCCGTCGCCGCCCGGGTCCAGGACCGGGCCCGGGATCAACGCCTCGGCCCGCACCGGGCCTGCGTCGGTCCCGCACGTCCGAGGCCGCAGCGCGGCCGGGTCCACTTCCGCTGCTTGCACGATGTGATCGGGGAGCCATGCCTCACGACGCTAGGCACATCTGCGCGAACCCGCTGAACAGGCCCTTATCCGGTGGACAACCGACCCGTGGTGGATATCTCGCTCACTCCCAGGAGTGAGATCAGCGCGGCGAAATCACTGCTCCCAGCAGACCCGGGCCGGTGTGCGCACCGATCACGGCACCCACCTCGCTGACATGCAGTTCGGCCAGTCCCGGGACTCGCACCCGCAGCCTCTCGGCCAGTCGCTCGGCGCGCTCGGGCGCTGCCAAGTGGTGCACGGCGATGTCCACCTGGCCCGTGCCCGCTCGCTCGACCACGATCTCCTCAAGCCGTGCGATCGCCTTCGAGGCCGTCCGCACCTTCTCCAGCAGCTCGATGCGGCCGCCGTCCAGCTGCAGCAGCGGCTTCACCGCGAGCGCCGACCCCAGCAGGGCCTGGGCCGCGCCGATGCGTCCACCGCGGCGGAGATAGTCCAGCGTGTCGACGTAGAAGTACGCGGAGGTGCCCGCGGCCCGCTTCTCGGCGGCCGCGACCGCCTCGTCCAGGCTGCCGCCCCCCTCCGCCGTCTCCGCCGCCGCCAGGGCGCAGAATCCCAGGGCCATGGCCACCATCCCGGTGTCCACGACCCGTACCGGCACCGGAGCGTCCTTCGCGGCGAGCAGCGCGGCATCGTACGTACCCGAGAGTTCGGCCGAGAGGTGCAGCGAGACGATACCGGTTGCGCCCGCCTCGGCCGCCGCCCGGTACGCCGCGGCGAAGACCTCGGGGCTGGGCCGGGATGTCGTCACGGGCCGGCGCTTCTGGAGCGCCAGCGCGAGGGAGCGGGCCGAGATCTCAGTGCCCTCCTCCAGCGCCTGATCGCCGAGGACGACGGTCAGGGGCACCGCGGTGATGCCATGCCGCTCCATCGTCTGGGACGGCAGGTGGGCCGTGGAATCGGTGACGATCGCGACATGGCGGGACATGAGCGGGAGGTTACCCGCCGGGGCGGTGGCTCGGCAGTCCGCCCCCGAGCGAGTGATCACATCCGGTCACTTCAGGGCGCATCCTGCCACCCCCCGTCACGTCGGTTCGAGCCCGGCCCGACGGACATACGCGTGTGTACACCCGGTCCCGACGGCCACACACGTGCCGTGCCCGGAACCGCCTGCAGCCGCCCATGCGCGCGGCCGAAGCCCCCCGGTCGGGTCCGCCCCGCCGCCTCAGTTCGTCGTCTCGGGCCGCGCGGTCTTCTGCCACGGATAGCCCGGCTGCCCCCGAGGATCCCGAGCCGTGAGCGCCTCCGGCCCCTCCTCGCCGATCGGCGCACTCCACGCCCGTCCGTCCCCACCCGGGCGTGCCCCCGCACCGGCGCCGGCCCGCCCTTCGGCACGGACGTCCGCCCCCGCCGAAGGCTCCACGGGCTCCTCCACCGTCCAGTGCCGCAGCGCCCCCGCCTCCACGTCGATCTGCGTGTTCAACGCCGCCAGATCGTCGTCGGCGAACTGCCGTGCCCGGTCGCGCGCGGCCCACCGCAACGACTCCGCAGAGTGGGTGATCCGCTGCGTGCGCTGCTTCAGCCCGGGCAGCAGCGAGGCGACCGTCGCCCGGTCGGGCTCTCGCTCCAGCCTCTTCAGCTCCTCGTCGAGCTCCCGCCCGTGGACGCTCAGCCGCTGGAACAGCCCCAGCGACTCCGACAGCGAGGCATCCTCGGCCACCCCTGTCCGCAGCGCCTCCTGCGTGGCCCGCATCGACGTACGCAGCGCGAGCCGGAGCTGCGCCAGCTCGCCGGCCACGCCCGGCTGGCCATAGCTCTTCGCCCGCAGGGCGGTGTCCTCGACGGTGCGGCGCGCCTGCGTGATCGTGCGGTCGACGCCGCGCTTCGCCGCGCCGACGACCTTGACGCTCACATAGACGCCCAGGGCCATGAGCGCGACAAAGAGCAGCCCCAGGATCAGGATCACGGCTTCCATGACGCCCCTTGATGTCGGTTCGGCTGCCGAGTACCGGCCCCTCTACCGTAAACGGAACAGGCAGGTTGGGGGTTCCGACGGAACCCCCAACCTGCCCGTAGGGGAAAGCCCTCACACCGCCGTAGGACAGCGGGCGGTCAGCCTTGGACCCGGACCGTCACGCGGGGACGATGTTGACCAGCTTCGGTGCCCGCACGATCACCTTGCGGATCCCGGCCCCGTCCAGGGCCGCGACCACTGCCGGGTCGGCCAGGGCCAGCGCCTCCAGATCCTCGTCCGAGATCGACGGGGAGATCTCCAGCCGCGCCTTGACCTTGCCCTTGACCTGCACCACGCAGGTCACGGTCTCGTCCACGACGTACGCCGGGTCGGCGACCGGGAAGTCCTGGTGCACGACCGACTCGGTGTGGCCCAGCCGGCGCCACAGCTCCTCGGCGATGTGCGGCGCCAGCGGTGCGGCCAGCAACACCAGCCGCTCCGCGACGGACC
Source organism: Streptomyces sp. NPDC056231 (assembly GCF_048270745.1). Taxonomy (NCBI): domain Bacteria; kingdom Bacillati; phylum Actinomycetota; class Actinomycetes; order Kitasatosporales; family Streptomycetaceae; genus Streptomyces; species Streptomyces sp. NPDC056231. The sequence continues at coordinate 353,027 of NZ_JBLVKW010000001.1, forward strand.
GCGACAGCGGGCCGCCCACCTTGGTCAGGTGGTTGTTCAGCTCGGTGACCTTGGCGATGGCGGTGTTGAAGCGCATCCCGGCCATGTCCTGGCCGACGCCGTCGATGGCCTTGTGCAGCGCGCGCAGCGTGTCCTCGCCGGGCTCGGTGTCCACGACGGTGACCTCACCGGTCTCCTCGTCGACGATATTGCGCCACAGCCGCTGCAGCAGCCGGTACTGGCCGACCACGGCGCGCGTGTCCCACGGACGCGACACGTCCAGCGGGCCCATCGCCATCTCGTACAGACGCAGCGTGTCCGCCCCGTACTCGGCGCAGATCTCGTCGGGCGTGACGGCGTTCTTCAGGGACTTCCCCATCTTCCCCAGGACGCGGCTGACCTTCTCGCCCTGGTGGTAGAACGTGCCGTCGCGCTCCTCGACCTCCGCCGCCGGGACCGCGATGCCGCGGCTGTCCCGGTAGACGAATGCCTGGATCATGCCCTGGTTGTACAGCTTGTGGAACGGCTCCGCCGACGAGATGTGCCCCAGGTCGTGCAGGACCTTGGACCAGAAGCGGGCGTACAGCAGGTGCAGTACGGCGTGCTCGGCGCCGCCGACGTACAGGTCGACACCACCGGTCGGCTGCCCCTCGCGCGGACCCATCCAGTACTGCTCGATCGCCGGGTCGACCAGCTGCCGGTCGTTGTTCGGGTCCAGGTAGCGCAGCTCGTACCAGCAGGAACCAGCCCAGTTGGGCATGGTGTTGGTCTCGCGGCGGTACTTCTTCGGGCCCTTGCCGTCGCCCAGGTCCAGCGTGACGTTGACCCAGTCGGCGTTCCGGGACAGCGGGGTCTCGGGCTGGGTGTCGGCGTCCTCCGGGTCGAAGGTGCGCGGCGAGTAGTCGTCGACCTCCGGCAGCTCCAGGGGCAGCATCGACTCCGGCAGCGAGTGGGCGATGCCGTCCTCGTCGTAGACGATCGGGAAGGGCTCGCCCCAGTAGCGCTGGCGGCTGAACAGCCAGTCGCGCAGCCGGAAGTTGACGGTCCCCTCGCCCAGGCCCCTCGCCTTCAGCCACTCGGTGATCTTCGCCTTGGCGTCGACGACACCCAGGCCGTCCAGCGAGATCTCGTCGTTGGCGGAGTTGACCAGCTTCGCGTCGTACGAGGCGAACGCGTCGTCCCACGTGGAGGTGTCCGTACCGCGGTCGTCCGACGGCTCGACAACGCAACGCATCGGCAGCTCGAACGCGCGCGCGAACGCGAAGTCGCGCGCGTCGTGCGCCGGTACGGCCATGATCGCGCCGGTGCCGTAGCCCATCAGGACGTAGTCGGCGATGAAGACGGGCACCTTCTCGCCGCTGACCGGGTTGGTCGCGTACGCACCGGTGAAGACACCGGTCTTGTCCTTGGCCTCGGCCTGGCGCTCCACATCGGACTTGGCGGCGGCCAGCTTGCGGTACGCGGTGACAGCCTCGGCCGGGGACGCGTGTCCGCCGGTCCACACCGGGTGGGTGCCCTCGGGCCAGGCGGCCGGAATGATCCGCTCCACCAGCTCGTGCTCGGGCGCCAGCACCATGTACGTGGCGCCGAACAGGGTGTCTTGGCGGGTGGTGAAGACAGTGATGTCACCGGCGCCGTCGACGGGGAAGTCGACGCGCGCGCCTTCGGAACGCCCGATCCAGTTGCGCTGTTGCAGCTTGATCGCCTCGGGCCAGTCCAGCCCGTCCAGGTCGTTCAGCAGCCGGTCGGCGTAGGCGGTGATGCGCATGTTCCACTGGCGCAGCTTGGCCTTGAAGACGGGGAAGTTTCCGCGCTCGGAACGGCCGTCCGCCGTCACCTCTTCATTGGCCAGTACGGTGCCCAGCCCCGGCGACCAGTTGACGGGGGCGTCGGAGGCGTACGCCAGGCGGTACTCGCCCAGGACGCCGGCACGCTCGACGGCGCTCAGCGCGCTCCAGTCGCGGCCGTCCGGGGTCGGGCGCTCACCGTTCTCGAACTGCGCGACCAGGTCGGCGATCGGCCGGGCCCGGTCCGCCTCCGTGTCGTACCAGGAGTTGAAGATCTGCAGGAAGATCCACTGGGTCCACTTGTAGTACTCCGCCTCGATCGTCGCGAACGAGCGGCGCTTGTCGTGGCCCAGGCCCAGACGGCGCAGCTGGGACTTCATGTTGACCATGTTGGCCTCGGTGGAGGCGCGCGGATGCGTACCGGTCTGTACGGCGTACTGCTCCGCCGGCAGACCGAAGGCGTCGAAGCCCAGGGTGTGCAGCACGTTGTGCCCGGTCATGCGCTGGTGGCGGGCGTAGACATCGGTGGCGATGTAGCCCAGCGGGTGACCGACGTGCAGGCCCGCACCCGAGGGGTACGGGAACATGTCCATGATGAACTTCTTCGGCCTGGCGGCCAGCTCCGCGTCGCCCGCCAGATCGCCCGTCGGGTTCGGCGCCTCGTACGTGCCGTGGGCGTCCCAGAAGTCCTGCCAGCGTGCCTCGATGTCGGCGGCCATCGCCGCCGTGTAGCGGTGCGGCGCAGCCACGTCGACTGCGGAATTCGTCTCGCTCATGATCCTCAAAGCTCCATCGATCGTCATCTGCCAGCGCTTACGGAAACGAAAAAACCCCTCGCACAGGAGGGGACGCCGCGCCGATTCCAACCAGGCATTCACACCGGTCGGGACTGATCAGCGCGGCTCGCTAAGCAGAAGGCGTACGGCACGCATGGCGTCAGGGTACCGCACGGGCCCGGAGCGCAGCCGGGCGATTCCGCTCCGTGGACGACGGCGGACGGCCGGAGCACCGGCGAGGCGGCGGGGCGCGCAGCATCCACGTCGGAACGTCCGGGAAGCCCGGATTACCCTGCGTAACGCCCGCTATCGGGGCAACCTGCCGTCATCGGAGCGCCGGCGGCGGACCCGCCCTGCCGCCCGGCCGTCGCGACCGGGCCGCGAAGTCGGGAGTCGCCGGCGCCCCGACGCTGCTGTCCGACGCGGAAACGTACGCGCAGCGCGCCGTCGCGGCCCGGACAGACGCCCGCCGCTACGGCGGTCAAGGGCCGGGGGCCTGCAAGCATCCGGACGTCTCGGCCCGCTTCCTCACGTCGGCCCTGTCCGCGTTCACGGTCGATCCGGCCACCCGTGTCCTGAACGGCGGCTGCGGCCGGGAGACGCTCGAAGTGCTCCCGCTTGCCCGCGCCCGGCCACCAGGACATGGAGGAGTCCATCCCGAGCGACGAGAGGCCGGCGGCGCACTGGACATCCGCAAGGGCCACGGTCTCTGTGCGGGCATCGTCCCGGAGCTGATCCGACTGGGCCCCGACGACCGTCCCGCGCTCGCGGACACCGCGGTTCCGATACATCCGCGGGGGCGCGCACAGCGTGCCGTGCGGCGATGTCCGGCGCCGGCACTCCGCATCGAACAGCCGCCCATGGATCGACCCGCGCTGCCGCCGGCATCGGCCGGAAGGCTCTCGACCGCGGCCTTGGTTGGCCTGCCGGCCGTAACTGACCTGCACAGACAGGAAGCGGGGGCGCCCAATAAGAATGGCCGCGGCGGGGTTTTTAATTTTTTTGGTAAAGAGGAATTTAAAAAAGAACAACAGCAAAACAAAAAAGGCCACAAAAAAAAAATAAAAAAAAACAAGAAAGCTTGAGCCCCGGA
>NZ_JBLVKW010000001.1:356671-430712 GCF_048270745.1 Streptomyces sp. NPDC056231
GGCGCCCGGCCGACTCTTCCGCGCAATCTCTTTTTCGGGTCAATAATTTTGGTTTGCCCCGCTTCCTGTTATTTCATTGTGGAGCTAAGGAGAATTGAACTCCTGACCTCCTGCATGCCATGCAGGCGCTCTACCAACTGAGCTATAGCCCCGTGCTGCGTTCCGCCCGGTCTCCCTGGCGACATCGAGAACATTACACGGTCACCCCGGCCCAGCACCAAATCGATTCCCCCAAGAGCCGATTTGCCCCAATTCGGGAAGGTTCTGCGACACGGCGCTCAGGCGGTCGCGAAGGAGTAGAAGCGCTTCAGGGTGCAGTGATCCTCCAACAGCCGTCCGTAGATCGGCTCCCCCTCCAGCTCCCGGTACGTCTCGATCGGGTCGCCTTTTATGATCAGCGCCCGCGCACACTCCTCGCACCAGTACTGGTACTCGGCATTGATCGGATCCATGTCCCGAACAATGGGCGTACCGCTGCCGCACCAGTCGCATTTCCGCCTGTGTGCACCCATGGGTCAGCTCCGGCCGTGGCCGCTGGCCGTGCACATGCGGGAGGTGCCACCGTTCTCTCTCGGAACTTCAGGAACTCCGGGAACAAGGGGCAGGTCCGCGACCTCGTGGCGGCTCGCAGGCATCGCGCGCTCCCTCCCGTTCGGTCCGTCGCCCCCTCCGGCGGTCCGATTCTGCCATGACCCCGCAAGGGGGTCAGCCCTGCTGGGAATCGACCCGTTGCCTACGCCTTACGAGACCGACCGACACGCCCACGACCGCGGCCGCCGACAGCGCGAGGGCGCACACCCACAGCGCGTGGCCGGACCCGTGCGCCCCTGACGTATCAAGGCGGTTGAGGTACACCGTGCCGAACGTCGCGACTCCGATGAGCTGACCCAGCTGAGTGACGGTCACCAGCACACCACTCGCGTCGGCGGCGTCCTCGGGCCGCACATTGGCCAGTGCGCGGGCGAGGAGGGGACTGAATGCCAGCGACACGCCCGCCCCCATGACGACCAAGGCTGCATACAGCAGGAATCCGCCGCCTCCGCCGTCGCGCATCACCAGTCCGACCCCCACCGAGGCGACGGCCACCAGGACGAACCCGCCCGGAACCAGCCCCCTTTGGAGACCCGTCGGCCACCGGCGCCAGGTCAGCCCGACCGAGCCGAAGACCACCGCGGTCGGTGCGAACATCAGCCCGGCACGCAGCGCCGAGTAGCCGAGACCGCCCTGGACGTGCAGCGTCATCGCAAAGAGGAAGCCCGCGTTGATCGCCATCACCAGCAGAATCCGCAGCGCCGCCGACGCGATTCCGGGGATACGCAGCACCCTGAGGGAAATCAGGGGTGCGCCGCCGCCCGCGGCCAGCCGTGTCTCGTACGCGACGAACCCGGCGAAGAACACGACGGAGGCGAGCAGGCAGACCCAGGACCAGGCCGGCCAGTCCAACTCCTGCCCGAGAACAAGGGGCACGGCGAACAGCGTGACGGCAGCGGTGAGAAGGGCCAGGCCCGGCAGATCGAGCCCGCGGGCCCGCGCTCCCTCCCTGGCCTGCCCGGTACGCGGTTCGCGTGGCAGCACGCGTCGGCCGAGCACCAGCAGAACCAGCCCGATCGGTACGTTCACCAGGAAGACCGGCCGCCAACTCGCTCCGAACAGATCGGCGCTGACCAGCACCCCGCCCACGACCTGCCCGGCGGCCGCGCCGGTGGCGAGGACCGCGCTGTACGCACCGAGCGCCCGGATGCGCGCCACACCGGTGAAGTGCCGCTGGATCAGGCTGAGCACCTGTGGAATCATCACCGCCGCCCCAATCCCCTGGATCAGCCGGAAGGCGATCAACTGTCCGGTGTCCGCGGCCAGTCCGCAGGCGAGTGAGGCGATGGTGAAGACCGCGAGCCCGGCCAGATGGGCACGTCCGTGGCCGAGCAGCCCCCCGAGCCTGGCGCCGGTGATCAGCAGAACGGCGTACGTAATGGTGTAGCCGGCCACGACGAGCTGTAACCCGGCACCGGAGGAGCCGAGTTCGGTGCGGATCGTCGGGGCGGCGACATTGACGATGAAGGTGTCGAGCAGGGCCATGAACTGGGCGGCCAGGACCAGGGCGAGCAGCCGGCCGGGACGTCCGCCCGTGACGCCGTTGTCAGCGGTGCCGTCTTTACTGTGTACGGAACGTGGAGTTGCCTCGGATGTCGATGTCATGAATCGAAGCGTGCCGCCGGCCCCATACGGGTAACGAGAGCCCGCTGATGCTGGTATTGGCAGCACCTGGCAACTCCGCCGCTGGGCACCGACCATGGGGGTGTGACGACGGTGACGACACAGCACAACACGCAGGACCACGAGCGAGATCCGGCCCCGAACCGGCCGGCCCGGCCGCGACATCAGCCGCACCGCCGGCGGTCGGAGCTCGCCGCCTTCCTGCGCAGTCGCCGGGCCCGGGTGACGCCCGCCGACGTGGGCATGCCGCCGGGCCTGCGCCGCCGCACTCCGGGCCTGCGTCGCGAGGAGGTCGCCCAGCTCTCCGGGGTCGGTGTCACCTGGTACACGTGGCTGGAGCAGGGCCGTCCCATCAATGCCTCACCACAGGTGCTGGACGCCGTGGCACGGACGCTCCGGCTGGACGGCCCCGAGCGCGAACACCTCTACCAACTGGCGGAGGTGGCGTACGCGCCGGGCAGGCAGGCCGACACGATCGAGGTCGGCCCGGAGATCCAGGGCATCATCGACGCCCTCGACCCGCATGCCGCGGCCGTCTACAACGCGAGGTACGACATCCTCGCCACCAATGCCGCCTATCTCGACCTGTTCGACGTGCCCGCGCTGACGGAGCCGGGGGCACGGAACGTGCTGTGGAGGCTGTTCACGGTGACCGAGGAGGACTGCCCGGTCGTGCACCGGACCCAGGAACTGCCGATCATGGTGGCGACGCTGCGCGGGGCCTACGGGCGCCATACCGGCGAGCCGGCCTGGGAGTCATTCGTGAAGCGACTCTCCGCGGCCAGCCCGTACTTCGCCGAGCTCTGGCGGAGCGGGGATGTCGCCCCGCCGGGTCCGCGGGTGAAGACGTTCCGTCACCGGGCGGCGGAGGGTGAGATACGGATGACGTCGGTGTCACTGTCCATCAACGGACTTCCGGAGTGCCGGATCGTGGCGTACACACCCGCCGACGAGGAGAGCGCGGAGCAGGTCGCGGCGCTGCGCCGACGCCGTCGCAGGTGAGTGGCCGCACCCGTGCGGAACACAGCCGGATCCAGGAGCACCGGGGAACGCAAAGATCCCGCCCCCTGCCGGGGACGGGATCCTGATTGTGGAGCTAAGGAGAATTGAACTCCTGACCTCCTGCATGCCATGCAGGCGCTCTACCAACTGAGCTATAGCCCCGCTGCTCGCTGTGTTTCTCTGCGTTTCCGCGCTGCGAACAAGAAGAACTTTAGCCTGTGACCAGCCAGAAAGTGAAATCCGGCCGACGCCGCCCGGAGAGACGTCTGAGCTCCTCTTAGGCGTCGTCGCCGAGCACGGGCTCAGGCAGGGTGCCTGCGTTGTGCTCCAGCAGGCGCCAGCCGCGCGCGCCCTCGCCCAGCACTGACCAGCAGCAGTTGGAGAGCCCGCCCAGCCCTTCCCAGTGGCGCGCTTCCAGGCCGAGCAGCCGCCCGATGGTGGTGCGGATGGTGCCGCCGTGGCTGACCACGACGAGCGTGCCGCCGTCGGGCAGCTTGTCGGCATGATCGAGCACGACGGGGGCGGCCCGGTCGGCGACCTCGGTCTCCAGCTCGCCGCCGCCGCGCCGCACGGGCTCGCCCCGCTTCCACGCGGCGTACTGCTCGTCGTACCGCTCGACGATCTCTTCGTGGGTGAGGCCCTGCCAGGAACCCGCATAGGTCTCGCGCAGTCCCGCGTCATGGGTGATGTCGAGCCCCGTGATCGCGGCGAGCTCGGCGGCCGTGGCCGCCGCCCGCCGCAGATCCGAGGCGACGATGGCATCCGGCTTCAGCGAGGCGAGCAGCCGGGCGGCCCGGTGGGCCTGCCCGACGCCGGTCTCGGTGAGCTCGATGTCCACGGAGCCCTGGAAGCGGCGCTCCAGGTTCCACGCAGTCTGGCCATGTCTCCAGAGGACGATCCTGCGACCTCTGCCGCTGCTGCTGCCGTTCAGCTCTGGTCACCTTCCATGCCGCCGGTGAGCTGGGCGTGCTCCTCGGCCTTCCCCCGGGTCTTGACGGCGTCCTCGGGCAGCGCGATCTCGGGGCAGTCCTTCCACAGGCGCTCCAGCGCGTAGAAGACGCGCTCCTCGCTGTGCTGGACGTGGATCACGATGTCGACGTAGTCGAGGAGGATCCAGCGGGCGTCGCGTTCACCCTCACGGCGCACCGGCTTGGCCCCGAGCTCCTTCTGAAGCCGCTCCTCGATCTCGTCGACGATCGACTTGACCTGGCGGTCGTTGGGGGCCGAGGCCAGCAGGAAGGCGTCCGTGATCGACAGCACGTCGCTGACGTCGTACGCAATGATGTCGTGCGCGAGCCGGTCGGCGGCCGCCTGGGCGGCGGCGTTGATGAGCTCGATGGAGCGGTCCGTGGCGGTCACAAGCAGGCTTTCGTCGGCGGTCAGATCAACCTCTAGGGTCTCACGGACCGCCGACAGCCCACGCAGCGATCTTCCGGAGATCGTTCCTGGAGATCGCCCAGGAGGTGGAGCCCGACTACTTGATCTTGTAGTCCTGGCCGAGAACGACGGACACATCCGCGTTCGCGGCAGGCTTGCCCTGCTTCACCGCGCTCACCGACAGGCTCAGGGTCTTGGCGACCTGGGTCGCCTTCTCCTTGTCGGCCGCATCGCGGTAGAGGACCTCGGACAACGCCTTGGTGCCGGTGTTCCCGCCGCCGACGAAGGCATAGCCACCGTTGACCAGCTCGATCCGGGCGGACTCCGTACCGCCCGCGTTCCCGGTGCCGTTCCTGACCCCGACCCGCACCGGCGCGTCCTGGTCCGGTGCCTTCACCGTGCCGCCGAGGATGTCCTTGACGACACTCTCGGTGGCCGCGTCGGTCAGGGTTCCGTCGGCCTGCACCGGCAGCAGCGCGGTCTTGTAGTCGCCGATCTTGGCGTGTTCGGCGAGCTTCGCCAGGGACGCACCGAGGTCCTTCTCCGGCAACGACGGGTCGAGGATCTGCGCCAGCGTCTGCACAGTGATGGTGGCGGCCTTCGGATCGTCCGAGATCTTCCGCAGCACACCGCGCATGACCTGCCCGAACCGCATCAGCTGCTTCGCCTCGGCCTCACCGGGGCCCTTGTAGGTGGCGTACGCGACGGCCATCTGCCCGCTCAGGGTCTGCGCCTCGCCCTTCTTCACGAGGGGGGACACGCCCTTCTTGGTGTCGGGTACATCGGTGTCGGTGTCGACCTCGATGTTGCCGACCAGGTCGACGAGGTTCTCCAGGTACGGGGTGTCCAGCCGCCACGTACCGGAGATCCTGGTGCCGAGCAACGTGTCGATCGACTCGCGGGTGCCGGTCGAACCGTCGTCGTCGACGGACTTCCCGAGGGTGGTCGTGTTGCCCTCGTCGTCGGAGACGGCGAGCGAGTTGGGGAGCAGGACCGTGGTCCCCTGCTTGGTGGTGACGTTGTCGACGAGCAGCGCCGTGGAGGTGCCGCCCTTCTTGGTGTTGTGCAAATGGACCACGATGACATCGCGCTGCTGCGAACCCGTCGTCGCGGTGTCCTTCTTCCCCGAGTCGCCGAGGCCCGGGATTTTGCCCGCGGACCAGAGGTAGCCGACACCGCCGACGACGACGAGGGCCACCACGACCACGAGCGCGACCATCCGGTTGCGGCCGCGTCGCCGTGCCTCCTCGCGCCGCTCGCTGCGGCTCTCGGTGAACTTCAGCCAGTCGATGACGTCTTCGGAGTCCTCGTCGGGCTCCTCAGTGAAGGAGTACTGCCCGACGCCGTCCTCACGGTCCGCGCGGCGCTGCTCCGGAACGGCCGGCTCGGGCTCGGGCCGCTGTTCAGGCTGCTGCGGGGCGGGTGCGGGAGCGGGAGCCTGCTGCGGGATGCTCCACTGCGCGGTGGCGTCGACCGCAGCCTGCTGCCGGCCGGTGTCGTAGCCGTACCCGTCGTAGCCATAACCCTGCTGCTGGGAGGCATACGGGTCGTACTGCTGCGGCGGCTGCTGCTGGCCGTACGGGTCGTATCCGTACCCCTGCTGCCCCTGCTGCGCGTACGGGTCGTACTGCTGCGGCTGCTGTTCCTGCTGCTGCCCGGGCTGCTGATACACCGGCTGCCCGTACTCGTCGTAGCCGACGATCTGCGGCTGCTGGTAGTACGGGTCGTACGGGTTCTGTCGGTCGTTCACCGGTCCCCCTCTCCGTGGCTCATCGGCCGCGGTACAGCTGGCGCTTGTCGATGTATCGGACCACGCCGTCGGGCACCAGGTACCAGACGGGATCCCCGTGCGCGACCCGCTCACGACAGTCCGTGGACGAGATCGCCAGCGCGGGGACCTCCACCAGAGAGACACCGCCCTCCGGCAGCCCGTCGTCCGTGAGCACATGCCCCGGCCGTGTCACACCGATGAAGTGGGACAGCGAGAACAGCTCCTCGGCGTCCCGCCACGTGAGGATCTGGGAGAGCGCGTCGGCGCCGGTGATGAAGAAGAGGTCCGCGTCGCCGTGGATGGCACGAAGGTCCCGCAGCGTATCGATCGTGTACGTCGGTCCGCCACGATCAATGTCGCTGCGGCTGACCGAGAACTGCGGGTTGGACGCCGTCGCGATGACTGTCATCAGATAGCGGTCCTCGGCCGGGGACACATTCTTGTGGCTCTTCTGCCACGGCTGCCCGGTCGGCACGAAGATCACCTCGTCGAGGTGGAACCGGGCGGCCACCTCGCTGGCCGCCACCAGGTGTCCGTGATGAATCGGGTCAAACGTCCCGCCCATCACGCCGAGTCGGCGTCTTGCGGCACCAGTAGGCACTTCCTGCTCTCCCATGCGTGCAGAGCCTACTGGCACAGCTGTACGCCTCTGCCTCAGCGGTCGCGGTTGAAGCGGGTGGTGATCCACAGCAGGAGCAGCAGCACGACGAACGCACCGCCACCGGTCAGGTACGGGTTGAGGCTTTCGTGGTTACCACCGTGCTCGCCGCCCTCGGAGGCGAGAGTGACCAGCTGGTGCGCGGTGCTTGTGAGGCTCATCTTCGGCAGGACCTATCGATCGGGAGTCGGAAGGAAGACGTCGCGGACATCGTATGCGGGTGCCTCGGACACGCTCACGCCGACTCAGTCGTTGTTGTCGTCGTTGCGGTATCCGCGGAGCAGGAACCACGCGAGCAGCGCCGCGCCGATGAGCGAGGCGAGCAGCACGATCCGGATGGTGTTGCCCGGCCCCTGGTCATCGGATGCGGCGGCGAGCAGAGCAACGGTGTGCGGCATGTTGGGCGTCTCCTCAGTTATCCACAGCCCCCCGCACACCGTAGCCCCAGCACCTACGCTGGGATCTGTCAGGGGGCGAGCGACGTCTCGTACGAAGAGGGGGCCATCCATGACCGACAGCAGCCACACAAGTCACGAGAACGTGCCGAGCAGGCAGCGCAGGCGTTTCGCAGGCATCTCGTCCCGGGCGTACGAACACCCGGCGGACCGCTCGGCCCTGGTGGCCCTGCGCAAGCTGAGCGGATTCGACACCGTGTTCAAGGCTCTCAGCGGACTGCTCCCCGAACGCAGTCTGCGGCTGCTCTTCCTCTCCGACTCCGTTCGGGTGAGCGACGCCCAGTTCGTCCACCTCAACGACATGCTGCGCGACGCCTGTTACATCCTGGACCTGGAGAAGGTTCCGCCGATGTACGTCACCCAGGACCCGCAGCCCAATGCCATGTGTATCGGTCTCGACGAGCCGATCATCGTGGTGACGACGGGGCTGGTGGAGCTGCTCGACGAGGAGGAGATGCGGGCGGTCGTCGGCCACGAGGTGGGACACGCCCTCTCCGGCCACGCCGTGTACCGCACGATACTGCTGTTCCTCACCAATCTTGCGCTGAAGGTCGCCTGGATTCCGCTCGGCAATGTCGCGATCATGGCGATCGTGACGGCGCTGCGTGAGTGGTTCCGCAAGTCGGAGCTTTCCTCGGACCGGGCGGGACTGCTGGTCGGCCAGGATCTGCAGGCGTCGATGCGCGGCCTGATGAAGATCGCCGGTGGCAACCATCTGCACGAGATGAACGTGGACGCCTTCCTCGCCCAGGCGGACGAGTACGAGAAGGGCGGCGACCTGCGCGACTCCGTGCTCAAGATCCTCAATATGCTGCCCCGCTCCCACCCGTTCACCACGGTGCGCGCGGCCGAGCTGAAGAAGTGGTCCGAGAGCCGCGACTACCAGCGGATCATGGACGGCCACTACCCGCGGCGCGACGAGGACAAGGACACCTCGGTGACGGACTCATTCCGGGAGTCCGCCTCGCATTACGCCGATTCGGTGCGCACCAGCAAGGATCCGCTGATGAAGCTCGTCGGCGACATAGCGGGCGGCGCCGGAGACCTGGGCGGCAAGCTCCGCGACAAGTTCACCGGCGGCGGTGGCTCGGCCGGCAAGGGTGGCGCTACGGGTGGCTCCGACGGCACCCGGCAGTCGGGGCCGGAAGCCCCGGAGAGCTAAGGCGTGTTTCGAAAGTAGCGTCGTCCGCCCGTAGCCCGGCAGACGGGTCGAAACACGTCCTAGGGTGCCCGGGACGGGCGGGCGCCGAGCTCCAGCGCCCCGCAGAGCGCCCCAGCGGGCCTGCCCGTGGCGTACGGGTCGGTGCCCGCCGGTCCGCGGAATACCGCCCGCTGGCCGGCGAGCAGCGGACGCAGTGCGCCGGTCGTGTCGGCCGAGCAGGCCTGCGGTCCGGCCTGGACATAGCTGGTCCGTAGCTCCAGCCGGTGCAGCCGCAGGTCCTCCCGGTCGAAGCGGAACTGCAGCTCGCGCCGGACGGTGAACAGGGAGACACCGCCTGCCTGTTGGGGGCCGAAGACGGCCGGGCGCAGGGCGTACGTGAAGGTGTGGTCCGACACCACCTCCAGGGTGTCGGACCCCTCCTCCGAGTAGGCCAGGGTGCCCTGAACCCGAATGCCGGGGTCGGCCAGTGCCACCTTCGCCGGGTCGAACCGCACCAGCCAGCCGGCCGCGGCGTGCTGCCCGTCGTCGTCCGGGCGGCTCATGCTCCGGTCGAACTGACTCACCTGGTCCGGGTCGAGCAGGAGCTTCACCGGCCCTGTCGCGCCGCCGGTGAGGACGTCGGGGTTGAGGGAGGACGCGACCAGGTAGTCCTTGACCGTGGTCAGGGCCGTGAACACCTGACTGTCCGAGAAGTTGTCCGTCCGCTGGACCATCGGGAAGTTGATGCCTGAGGCACCTGTCCGGAACTGTGCGGCGGGGCTGGTGGCGAAGAGACCGGCGGCCGTGCCGCCGGGCACGACGCCGCGGGGTGCCAGGGGTATGACGGTCGAGCGCAGTGCCTCGGCCCGTCGGCCGACGGGCGCCTGGTACGGATGCCGGAAGCCTATGTAGACGGCCGCGGCGAAGGCCAGGGCTATCAGGACGACGAGGGCCAGGACGGCCCGGGAGCCGGTGCGCAGGCGCCGGGCGGGGAGGCTGCGTACGGCGCGGGCATGCTCGCCCATGCGTTCCTGGGCGGAGAATTCCTGGAGCCGGGCAGCACGGACGAACGACTCGTCGAAGACGACGGATCGGTACTCGTCCTCGCCTCCACCGGGGAGCCCCTCGGGTGTCCCCTCGGGCGGGCCTCCACTCCCTGCCATACCTTCAGAGTAGGTCCGCGGGGGCGTGCGTAAACGCGCTGGCGCGCGTCAAGTTCGTACGCGATCTTCAGGTCATGGGGTGCGGGGCACCGCGGAGACGGCCGGCCGGGAGTGATCCGCGGAGCCCGAGGGGCCACCCGGATGCCCGGGAAGCGGTCCGTCGCCCGTCCAGGACTCCACGGCCTTCTGCTCGGGTGTGCTGTCCACACCCGTCGAGGCGGGCAGCGGCACATGGTCCTGCCGGTTGGCGGAGGCGCCCCGGTAGACGGCGCTGAAGGCCAGCGCGACCATGCCGATACCCATCAGCAGCGCGAGCAGCCAGGCCACCGGCCGGTGCCAGCGTGCGCCACCCCGGTAGGGGCGCAGGGCGCCGCCGTGGCGCCCGTAAGGGCCGGTGTCGTAGTCGCCCGGCCCGTCGGGGTCCATCGGGTCGCCGTAGGGGCTTCCGCGGCCGTAGCCGCCGCCCGGTCCGTACCCGTCGTCGAAGAACTCGTCGTCGCCGGGGCCGCCGCCTGCGCGGGCTCGGGCCGCCTCAGCCTCGGCACGCGCCTCGGCAGCGGCCAACAGCCGCTCCACCGCAGTGGGTTCGTGGAACTCGGCGGCCCGGACGAAGTCCTCGTCGAACACCACGGAGGCGAAGTCCTCGTCCGCGCCCCCGCGGTCGTCGTCGGGCTCCCAGCCGTCCGGAAACGGCCTGCCCCCCACGTCGTCCGGCACAGCTTCAGCGTAGCCCCGGCCGGTCGATTTAGGCAGGGAGAGCGCAAAATCGCCGGGTCCTGAGATCACCGAACGTGACCGTCACCGGTCACGATGTACTTCGTCGAGGTCAGCTCCGGCAGACCCATCGGGCCCCTGGCATGCAGCTTCTGCGTGGAGATCCCGATTTCCGCACCGAACCCGAACTGCCCGCCGTCGGTGAACCGGGTGGACGCATTTACGGCGACCGTCGTGGAATCCACCAGTTGGGTGAACCGGCGGGCGGCGGCCTGCGAGGTGGTGACGATCGCCTCGGTGTGACCCGAGGACCAGAGCCGGATGTGGGCCACCGCAGCGTCCAGCGATTCGACGACGGCTGCCGCGATGTCGTACGAGAGGTACTCGGTCTCCCAGTCCTCGGGGGTCGCCGCCACGACGGTGGCCTTGGACCCGTCGGCGTACTCCAGCACCCGCTCGTCACCGTGGACCGTCACCCCGGCGTCGGCCAGCGCATCCAGGGCCCGGGGCAGGAACTCCGCGGCGATGTCCTTGTGGACCAGCAGCGTCTCGGCGGAGTTGCAGACGCTCGGGCGCTGGGCCTTGGAGTTGATCAGGATGTCGACGGCCATGTCGAGGTCGGTCCGGGCGTCCACATACACATGGCAGTTGCCGGTTCCGGTCTCGATGACCGGAACCGTCGATTCCTCCACGACCGTACGGATCAGCGAGGCGCCGCCGCGCGGGATCAGTACGTCGACGAGACCACGGGCCCGCATCAGTTCACGTACCGAGTCGCGGCTCTCGCCCGGCACCAGCTGCACCGCGTCGGCAGGCAGCCCGGAACCTCCGACCGCGTCGCGCAGCACCCGGACGAGGGCGGTGTTGGAGGCGTACGCGGACGACGAGCCGCGCAGCAGGACGGCGTTGCCGGACTTCAGGCAGAGCGCTGCGGCGTCCACCGTCACATTGGGCCGGGCCTCGTAGATGATCCCGACGACGCCGAGCGGCACCCGGATCTGGCGCAGGTCGATGCCGTTGGGCAGGGTCGAGCCGCGCACCACTTCGCCGACCGGGTCAGGCAGGGCCGCCACGTGCCGCACATCGGCGGCGATGGCCCGGATCCGCTCGGGGGTGAGGGTGAGCCGGTCGACGATCGACTCGCTGGTGCCGGCCTCGCGGGCGCGGGCGACGTCCTCGGCGTTGGCCTCGACGATCTCGCTCGTCCGCACTTCCAGCGCGTCCGCGATCGCCAGCAGCGCGTCGTCCTTGGCCGCACGCGGCAGTGGCGCGATGTCGGCGGCGGCAGAGCGTGCCCGGTAGGCGGCCTGGGCGACCGGGGACATGTTGTCGTACGGCGAAAGCGTGGTCATGCCCGCAGGGTAGTGCGCACACTGCGGGCATCCCGCACGTATCCCGTGATGCGAGACAACCGTCCCAGGACGGGCCGGTTCAGTACGGGTGGACGCCGACCGGTGCAGCCGGCGGCGGCCCGTATCCCTCGGCGATCCGCTGGTGGTACGTCTCCCGGTCGATGACCTCCAGGCCGACGATCTCCCAGGGCGGCAGTTTGGCGCTGGAGCGGTGCTCGCCCCACAGCCGCAGCGCGACCGCCGCCGCGTCGTGCAGATCGCGGGCCTCCTCCCAGTAGCGGATCTCCGCGTGGTCGTTGGCGTACCGGCTGGTCAGCAGGAAGGGGTGGTCATGCGCGAGCTGTTCCAGACCGCGTCTGACCTCCCTCAGCGGTGTCTCGGTGCCCGAGACGCTGAGCGTGATGTGCCACAGCTTCGAGTGGGTGCGTTCCTCTTTCACCCCCACCGGCTCGGGGCCGGTGATTTTGTCGGTGGCCCCGTCGACGGTCCTGTCCGCGGACCGGTTCCCGTCGAAGCCGGCACCTGCTCCGACGCTGGTCAGGGTGCGGCCACCCGTTCCTCCGGGCGGCGCCCCCGGGCGCGCTCGTCTCACCGGCGGCCTCCTGTGAATGTGTTGCTGTGCTGTAACCCCGCTGTGTCCCCGTTACAAAGTTGACCAGTCCAGGGCCGGGCGTGGGGCGGTTTTCGTGAAGGTCTCCGCCGAAAGTCCGGACTTTCAGCCGATTCAGGGGGGCCGGTCAGCGGTGCAGGAGGACCAGATCGTCCCTGTGTACGACCTCGCGCTCGTACGCCGGCCCGAGCTCGCGTGCCAGGTCACGGGTGGAGCGCCCGAGCAGCTGCGGAATTTCCTTGGCGTCGAAGTTGACGAGTCCGCGGGCCACGGGGCGGCCGCGCAGGTCGCGCAGCTCCACCGGGTCCCCCGCGGTGAACTCGCCGTCGACCGCGGCGATTCCGGCCGGCAGCAGCGAGCTGTGGCGCTCGACGACGGCCCGTACGGCCCCGTCGTCCAGGGTCAGCCATCCCTGCGGGGTGGAAGCGTGGGCCAGCCAGAGCAACCGGTCGGCCGAGCGGCGTCCGGTGCGGTGGAAGTACGTACCGGTGTCGCGGCCCGCGAGGGCGTCGGCGGCACGGCTCGCTGAGGTCAGCACGACCGGCACCCCGGCGGCCGTGGCGATCCCGGCGGCTTCGACCTTGGTGACCATGCCACCGGTGCCGACGCCCGCCTTTCCGGCGCTGCCGATGGTGACGCCCGCCAGGTCGGCGGGGCCCGTCACCTCGGCGACGCGTGTGGTGCCGGGGGTGCTGGGGTCGCCGTCGTAGAGACCGTCGACGTCGGAGAGGAGGACCAGCAGGTCGGCCCGGACGAGGTGGGCGACGAGAGCGGCGAGCCGGTCGTTGTCGCCGAACCGGATCTCGTCGGTGGCCACGGTGTCGTTCTCGTTGACGATGGGGAGCGCACCCATGTCCAGAAGTTGGTCCAGGGTGCGGTAGGCGTTGCGGTAGTGGGCGCGGCGGCTGGTGTCGTTGCTGGTCAGCAGCACTTGGCCGACGCGCACGCCGTACCGCGCGAACGAGGCGGTGTAGCGGGCGACGAGCAGCCCCTGGCCGACGCTGGCCGCGGCCTGCTGCCTGGCCAGGTCCTTGGGGCGGCGCACCAGGCCGAGCGGGGCGAGTCCGGCCGCGATCGCACCGGAGGAGACGAGGACGATCTCCTTCTCCCCGCCGCTCCTGACCTTGGCGAGCACATCGACGAGTGCGTCGACCCGGTCGGCGTCGAGGCCTCCGGCCGCGGTGGTGAGGGACGAGGACCCGACCTTGACCACGATCCTGCGCGCCTCGGTCACGCTCTGCCTTGCCCCTGCCACGTGCACTGTCTCCGTCCTCGCCGCCGGCTGCGCCTCCTGGCCGTCAGGGTACGCGAGCCGGGTGGGGCGCCGGACCGGACGGGCGTTCCCGATATTCGGACGCCATTATTCCTTTTTCGGTCATCGAGCGGAGTCCGGCTGATCCGAGGAGTGCCACGACGGCAGCGGTCATCTCCAATGATTCGCAAAACCGTACGCATCTTTCGGCGGTCGAATCATTGACCACCGCCCTGGGCAACCATCCGGACCCGTCGTCCATCCAACAATCGGTAGGGTGCACGGCAGGTGGTGCTGTATCGCCGTTCTCCGCAGCGCGCGGACCCGCACCCGTCGCCGGCTCAAAGGGCCTCTATCAGCCATGGGACAGTAGCGATGCCAGTTAAAGTAAGTGTCGTCATTCCGGTATACAACCCGGGCAGGTTCATCGAACCCTGCATCGACTCGCTCCTGCGGCAGACCCTACCGGCACAGGAGTTCGAAGTCCTCTTCGTCAACGACGGGTCGACGGACGACACTCCTGACCGCCTCAAGCAGCTGGCCACGGAACATCCTCATTTCAGGCTGATCACGATCCCTAATTCCGGCTGGCCGGGAAAGCCGCGCAACGTCGGGGTGGCCGAGGCGAAGGGTGAGTACGTCCAGTTCCTGGACCAGGACGACCATCTCGCCTCCGGCGCCCTGGAGCGGCTCTACGACATGGGCCGACGCAATGGCTCGGACATTGTCATCGGCAAGGTGGCCAGCAACTTCCGCGGTGTCCCGCACGGCGTGTTCAAGACGGACCGCGAGAAGTGCACCCTGCGCGACGCCCCGCTGTACGACAGCCTCACGCCGCACAAGATGTTCCGTACGGAATTCCTCCGCGCGAACGGCATCGCCTACCCCGAGGGGAAGCGCCGCCTGGAGGACCAGCTCTACATGATGCAGGCGTACTTCCCGGCCAAGGTCGTCTCCATCCTGGGCACGTACACCTGCTACTACTACTCGAAGCGGGACGACGGCAAGAACGCCGGATCGACGAGGATCGTGCCGTCCGGCTACTACGGGAACCTCCGCGAGGTCCTCGATGTCGTCGTGGCCCATACGGAACCAGGAGAGTTCCGGGACCGGCTGCTGCGCCGCTTCTACCGCGTCGAGATGCTCAGCCGGCTCAGCGAGCCGGCGGTCCTGCGCTACCAGCCCGGGTTCTACGACGAGATGTGCGACGCCATCCGGCCGCTGGCCACGGACTTCATGGGCGACGGGGTGCACGACGGCCTCGGTCCGGTCCTGCGGGCGCGGTCCACACTGCTGCGCGAGAACGACCGCCAGGGTCTCCTCCGCATCGCGCGTTTCGCCTCGTCCGTCACGGCGGCGGCACGGCTGGAGACGTTCGCCTGGCAGCCGGACGGCAGGATCGCGATCACCGTCAGCGCCCGCCTGGTCCACGGCGAGGACCGGGCCCCGGTGCGGCTGCTGCGCCGCGAGGGCCGCTACTACCTGCACCCCGATCTCGCCGACGGGCTGCAGGCCGATGGCGGGCTGGTGGACATCACCGCCGACCTCGACGGCTTCTCCGCCGAACTCTCGCTCCGCAACCGCGAGACGGCTGTCGAGTGGCCCTGCCCCGCGACGTTCACCACGGAGCTGGAAGAGCTCGGCGACGACGTCTGCGAAGTCGTCCTGCACGGCAGCGGCCATCTGTCCGCCGAGGCGGTCAAGGGCCGCGGCCGGGTGTCGCGCGGCTTCTGGGACGTCTGGGTGCCACTGCGCGGACTGGGTCTGGTCCGCAAGGCCAGGCTCGGCGCCGACCGCGCCGACGGGGTGGACGCCGCCTGTCTGCCCGCCTCCCTCGGCTCCCCGGCACGCGCTGTCATCCCGTACTTCACCGATCCGCATGGCAACCTCACGCTCGATGTCGCCCGCCGCAGCAAGAAGCTGGCCGACTATCTCGCGGGCCGTCCGGTGCTGCGCACGCCGGGCAGCCGGCCGGAGCTGCGGCTGGACCTCCTCACCACCGCTGCCACCGCCGTCTCCGGCGCCCAGCTGGTCCTGAGCCCGACCGACGGGACAACCGGCGCCGTCCGCACGGTACGGACCTCGCTGCACCCCACCGAGGGCCGCGCCCATCTGACGGTGCCCGGGCGTGCGCGAGGCGTCGCGGCGGGCAACTGGAAGCTCTCGGCCCGGCTCGACGGCGAGGACGGTCCCACGCTCCCTCTCTGCGACGTCACTGTCGGCGGCCGTGGCCGGATCCACCTCGACCCGGCCCTGCCCGAGGTCGACGCCGCGCTCATGACGGAGGTCGGCACGCAGCGCCGGAAGACGGCGCTGCGGCGGGCGCTGCGCACGGTCGGCGGCCCGCTCGTCCGCAGGCTCCCGCCCGGCGGCCGCAAGCGGGCGCGTCGCCTGGCCGCCCGGTTCACCAGCTGATCCGCAGGATCCCGGACCACCCCCCAGCCAGCACGAACAAGGACGTGATCGCATGCGGCAGCTCTCTCTCGAGGGCGCCTGGGTGCATGAGCCCAAGGTCTTCCCGGACAGTCGCGGCAGCTTCCACGAGTGGTTCAAGGCCTCCGAGCTCAGCGAGGCCACCGGCCATGGTCTGCAGCTCGCCCAGGCCAATTTCTCGGTCTCCCGCCGTGGCACGCTGCGCGGTATCCACTTCGCCGATGTGCCGCCGAGCCAGGCGAAGTACGTCAAGTGCGTGCGCGGCGCGGTGCTCGACGTCATCGTGGACATCCGGGTCGGCTCCCCCACATACAAGCGGTGGGAGGCCGTGCGCCTCGACGACGTGGACCATCACGCGGTCTACCTCGCCGAGGGGCTCGGCCACGCGTTCATGGCGCTGACGGACGACGCGACAGTCGTCTACCTGTGCTCCGAGGGGTACGCGCCCGGTCGTGAGCACGGCATCGACCCGCTCGACCCGGAGCTGTCGATCGAGTGGCCCGAGGGCATCATCCCGCTGCTCTCGGAGAAGGACGCTGCCGCCCCTTCGCTGGACGAGGCCGAGAAGCAGGGCCTGCTTCCTTCGTACGAGGCATGCGGGGCGTACTACGCGCAGCTGCGCGCCCGGGGCTGAACAGGCGGCAGTGCGGCGAAAGCCCCCGTGGTCCGGGAGGGATCACGGGGGCTTCTCCGTCCGCGCAGGCTCACGGCCGTCCGCCGGGAGCCCACTCCCGGTCTCGGGGGAGGCCGTCAGCCCGCGACGGCCTCGATACGCCCGCGCAGCGACGTGAACGCCGAGCGGGGACGGCGCAGATTGCGGGCCCGGGTCAGCTCAGGCCAGAAGTCGGCTCCGAGCAGGGTCTCGGGCCGGACTGCGGTCTTGCGCACCAGCACCTCTTCAGGCACGTCCTGCGGATCGGGTACGACATACTCCTCGATGATCTTGTCGTACGCGTTCTTCAGAATGCGGCTCTCGGGATCGGCACCGAACACGGCGACCACTCCGGTCGGTGCCGTGTCGATCTCGACGACCACCAGGTCGGGGCGGTAACGGCGCAGCACCTGCACCACCTTGTAGACATCGCCGGTCCAGAATTTGGTGTGCCGGTCCCGGGCCGCCTCGTCGACATTGCGCGGCAGCATGTCGTCGAGAACGATCACGCTCGACCAGCGGGAATGCCGTTCGACGTTCATGAAGTCGCGCAACGCGTACTCGAAGAGGTGCATGCCGTCGATGAAGGAGAGTTCCAGCTTGGGGTCCCCGCCGAACGCATTGAGCGGGTCCCGGCGGGCGAGTGCGCGGAACGGGTTGCGGCCGTTGCGCAGGTGGATCAGCGGGTCCTTGCGGGCGAAGAAGGCGTCGCTCGTCGCCTTGACCAGGTGGACGTCGCAACTGATGTCCGTCACCACGCGGAAGGCCGGGTCGACGGCGACGGAGGGCACCCGCGAAAGGGCCAGGCTCCTGCCGTCGTTGACTCCGATCTCCAGATAGTTCCGAGGCCTGTAGACACGGTGCATGTGACGGAGAAACTCATGGCGGTTCACGTGGAGCGGCCCTTCGACAGAAATCAACTGGTCCGATTCCCGGCGAAGTTACCTTATGAATGCACTGTGGCGTAAGCGTTCTTCCAGTGTTAACACCTGCGGTCTCGCGCGAGCGGAATACATCAGATGAGACATCGATACGAGCATCGGATGATCAAGGGCGTTCTGCTCGGAGCAGTGCCGGAAATGCCTCCGCCAGCGCCTCCCGCCAGTCGCGGACCGGTTCCATTCCGGCCGCCGCCCAGCGGTCGTGCCCGAGCACGCTGAACGCGGGCCGGGGCGCCGGCCGGACGAAGGCGTCGCTGGTGGTGGGGCGGACGCGTGCCGGGTCGGCGCCCAGCAGCCGGAAGATCTCCCGGGTGAAGCCGAACCAGGTCGTCTCACCACCGCTGGTGCCGTGGTAGACGCCCGCGGGGGCGGTCCCTGCCAGGGCGGCCTGCCCGAGCCGGACCAGCAGGCCTGCCAGGTCGGCGGTCCAGGTGGGCTGTCCCCGCTGGTCGTCGACCACGTCGAGGGTGTCCTTGACTCCCTCCAGCTTGATCATCGTGCGAACGAAGTTGGGGCCGCCCGCGCCGTACAGCCAGGCGGTGCGGACGACGTAACCGGTGTCCGGAAGGGTCTCCAGGACTGCGCGCTCCCCCGCCAGTTTGGTCCGCCCGTAGACACTGCGCGGGCCGGTCGTGGCGTCCTCCGAGTACGGCTTCCCGGCGTCCCCGGCGAAGACGTAGTCGGTGGAGACCTGGAGGAGGACCGTGCCGTACTCGCGGCAGGCGGCTGCGAGGACCTCCGGACCCGTGCCGTTGACCCGCAGCGCCGCGCCCTCCTGGGACTCGGCGTCGTCGACGGCGGTCCAGGCGGCACAGTTCACGACAACGGCTGGTCGGTGCCGCTCGAAGCCCGCCCGCACCGAGGCGGGGTCGGTGATGTCCATGGCCGCGCGGTCGGCGGCGACCGCCGTGAGACCCTCGCCGGCGAGCCGGGCCAGGACGTCCTGGCCGAGCATCCCGGCGGCTCCGGTCACCAGCCAGGCGGCGCTCACAGGGCGGCCCGGCTCTTCAGCGGCTCCCACCAGGCACGGTTGTCGCGGTACCACTGCACGGTTTCCGCGATCCCGGTGCGGAAGTCCTTGCGGGGCTGGTAGCCGAGCTCCTCGCGGATCTTCGTGCAGTCGACGGAGTAGCGGCGGTCGTGGCCCTTGCGGTCCTCGACGTAGGTGACGCTGGTGTCCCAGTCGGCGCCGCAGGCGTCCAGCAGCAGGCCGGTGAGCTCCTTGTTGGAGAGCTCGGTGCCGCCGCCGATGTTGTAGACCTCGCCGGCCCGGCCCTTCGTACGGACCAGCTCGATACCCTGCACATGGTCGTCGATGTGCAGCCAGTCGCGGACGTTGGCGCCGTCTCCGTACAGCGGGACCGTCCTGCCGTCCAGCAGGTTCGTGACGAACAGCGGGATGACCTTCTCGGGGAAGTGGTGGTGCCCGTAGTTGTTGGAGCAACGGGTCACCCGCACATCGAGGCCGTGGGTGCGGTGGTACGAGAGGGCGATGAGATCGCTGGACGCCTTGGCCGCGGAGTACGGCGAGTTGGGCGCCAGCGGGTCGGTCTCGGGCCAGGAGCCCTCGTCGATCGAACCGTAGACCTCGTCGGTGGAGATGTGCACGAATGTCCTGATGCCCGCCAGGTGTGCGGCGTGGATCAGGGTGTGGGTGCCCACCACATTCGTACGGACGAACTCGGCACCGCCGTCGATGGACCGGTCCACATGCGACTCGGCGGCGAAGTGCACCACCTCGTCGTGCCCGGCCATCAGCTCGGAGACCAGCTCCGGGTCGCAGATGTCGCCCTGCACGAAGGCGAAGCCGGGGTGCTCGCGGACCTCGTCGAGATTGGCCGGGTTGCCCGCGTAGGTGAGCTTGTCGAGCACGGTGACGGCGACATCGCCGGGCCCCTGCGGGCCGAGCACCGTACGGACGTAGTGCGAACCGATGAAGCCCGCCCCGCCGGTCACCAGGATGTTGGTCGTCATGAAGAGATCTGCACCTTGCTGTGGTCGCCGAGCACGAGTCGGTGGGCGGACGGGGATCGGGGCGCGGGGGTCACTTCGACGTCATGGCCGATCAGCGATGCCTCGACGCGGCGGACACCGGCGATGGAGGCGCCCTGCAGAACGATGGAGTACTCGATCTCGCTGTCCTCGATCCGGCAGTTCTGCGCGATCGAGGTGAACGGGCCGACGTACGCGCCGCTGATCACCGATCCCGCACCGATGATCACGGGACCGACGATCCGGCTGCCGGTCACCTTGGCGCCCGTCTCGATCCGGACCCGGCCGATGATTTCACTGTCGTCGTCGACGTCGGCGCCCTCGACGGACGGCTCGACGGTCTCCAGCACGGTTCGGTTGACCTCCAGCATGTCGGTGACATTGCCGGTGTCCTTCCAGTACCCGCGGATCGTGGTGGAGCGGACGTCGCGCCGCTGGTCGATCAGCCACTGGATGGCGTGCGTGATCTCCAGCTCGCCGCGCCAGGAAGGCTGGATCGAGCGCACCGCCTCATGGACGGCGGGTGTGAAGAGATAGACGCCGACCAGCGCAAGATCGCTCTTGGGCCTCTTCGGCTTCTCCTCCAGGGCCACCACCCGGCCGTCGCCGTCGAGTTCGGCGACACCGAACGCGGTCGGATTGGGCACCTGGGTCAGCAGGATCTGGGCCTCGGGCCGGTCCGCGCGGAACTCCTCGACCAGACCGGCGATCCCGCCGACGATGAAGTTGTCACCGAGGTACATCACAAAGTCGTCGTCGCCCAGGAAGTCACGGGCGATCAGCACCGCGTGCGCGAGCCCGAGCGGCTCGGCCTGCGGAATGTAGGTGACTTCAAGGCCGAACCGGGAACCGTCGCCGACCGCCTCGCGGATCTCCTCGGCCGTGTCACCCACGATGATGCCGACTTCGGTGATGCCCGCCTCCGCGATCGCTTCCAGGCCGTAGAAGAGCACCGGCTTGTTCGCCACGGGGACCAGCTGTTTGGCCGAGGTGTGCGTGATGGGACGGAGGCGGGTGCCCGCCCCTCCGGACAGAACGAGAGCCTTCACGTGACCAGTCCTCATGGTGAGATGTCGGTCCTGTCGCGCGGTGCGACCTTGTGGGCGATTTTACTGAGAACCCCCCTGCGATTCGGGGGAATCCGCGGGCCGGAGGGGCCGTTCAGCCCGTGCTCAGGCGCAACTTCAAGCGCCGCACGTCCCTGCGCATACGGCGCGCCACGCGCCGGGAGAGCGACGTCCGGCGAGCCGGGGCCTTGGGCTGCTCGATGCGCTTGCTGCCGTGCCAGTCGGGCACGGTGACCTCGAACACGGAGTCGGGGAGCCCGGCCGACCGGTCGCGGAAGTGCGGATACGCGAGATAGAGCTTGCCGCGCCCGCGCGAACGGATCATGTCCGGGAGGGTCTTCGCCCGGAGGAACTCCAGGTGGTCGACGAGCAGATCGGTACGCCCGTTGGCGACGCAGGCGAGCCGCAGCCGCTCCGCAACCTTGATCCGCCGGGCCACACCGTCGTTCCAGTACGCGTCCATCAGGGGCGCCGCGAGCTCCACCTTGTGGCGACGCACCTCCGGCGACTCCTTGAGTATGCGGGGACCGAACTGCTGCAGCATGCCGACCGTGAAAGGCCGGACCATCAGGAAATCACGCTTCGGACCTGCGGGTTCGAGCCGGCGAATGAGGTCCATCATCGCCCGCATGGAATCGAAGCGCCATTCAT
The DNA here is from genome assembly GCF_048270745.1 of Streptomyces sp. NPDC056231. NCBI lineage: Bacteria > Bacillati > Actinomycetota > Actinomycetes > Kitasatosporales > Streptomycetaceae > Streptomyces > Streptomyces sp. NPDC056231. Next base: position 378,117 of record NZ_JBLVKW010000001.1, read on the forward strand.
AGGTGCCGCTCTTGGTGACGTGCTTTCCGTCGTCGCGGCCGACCAGGTAATAGCAGATGTAGTCGGAGATGACAGAGATCCCGGCGCCTCGCAGATAGGCCTCCATGGTGAAGAGGGCATCCTCGCCGGTCCGGAGATCTTCATCAAATCGCAGCGCGAGCCGTTCCAGCAGTTCCCGACGGAAGAGCTTCTGCGCGCTCAGCGTGTAAATGACCTTGGAGTTGTATACGTCGACCCGGTCCTTGGTGGCGGTCCACATCGACCGGGGCGCTGCCCGGTTGACGCCGACCACCTTGCCGAGCACCACATCGGTGCCGGCCCGGTCGGCCGTGGCGACCATCCGCTCCAGGGCCTCGTCGCCGAGGTAGTCGTCGGCGTCGAGGAAGAAGACATAGCGGCCGCGCGCCCTGCCGAGACCCACATTGCGCGGGCCGCTCGGGCCGCCGGAGTTCGCCTGACGCACAACTGTCGTCGGCACTGCGGAGCGGGCGGCGAATTCCTCAAGGTATTCGCCGGTGCCATCGGTCGAGCCGTCGTCGACCGCCACAATTTCGACCCGGCCGGCACCGATGGTCTGGGACTCCACGGATTCGAGACAGCGGACGAGGTAGGGCATTGCCTCGTACGCTCCGATGATCACCGTCACGTCAGGAATTTGCATCTCGTTCACACCCACAGAAGACAGTCGACGCCACCCCTTGGTTGTCCGACGCTCAATGTGCGAATGGTGATGCTCATCACAAAGGCCCGGTAGTCCCCCTCAGGGTCTTTACCGGGCCTTGGTGAACCTGTATAGGTTGCGGCGATTTTCAGCCGTTCACTGGCTCGCCCAGCCTGATCGCCACACCGGTGTTCCGCGCCTTCGACTTGGCGGCGAGCGCCGTCACGGCCGCGTCGAACTGGACGATGGACGTGGGCTCGTCCGGGCCGAGCAGATACTGCTTCAGCTCGCGCCGGGCGTCCGCCAGCGCGTCCGTGCTCTGGTCGACCACCGCGTCGAGCAGGGCATCCAGCTCGGTCGCCGCGTTGGAGAGGACCACCGCGGCACGCACCGCGGTGTTCTGCCGACGGAACTCGTCCTCGCCCAGCTCGGCCGAGTCCGTGACCGCGTACGGCTTGCCGCTCGCGATGAAGTCGGACACCACGCTGGAGATGTCCGAAACCATGGCGTCCGACTCGTTGAAGCAGTCGTACAGACGCATCCGGGAGCCGGAGATGACCTTGTGCTCCCACCAGCCCAGCGAGCGCCAGAACGCGGCGTTCCACTCGTCCTTCAGCTTCGCCGTCTCGGCCTCGCGCGCCGGGTCCGCGAGCGTGTCCCGGGAGAGCTCCGCCTCGTCCCGGGCCACCCGGCCGCCGCTCGGCTCCGCGGCCAGCTGCGCCTCGATGCGGGCCAGCTCGGACTGCGCCGCGGCGCGCTCACCCTGCAGGGCGGCCGATTCCGTCGCCCAGCGCGGGTCGGTGGCCCGCTTGGCGGCCGCCTCCTCGATCATCGCGGTGATACGCAGATGCACGGCCTTGGCCGCGCGGCTGCGGGTACCGGTGAAGGGATGCGGCTTGTACAGCAGCCGGACCGGCGGCTCGGCCTCCAGCAGCCGCCGGACGATGTTCTCGCCGGCCAGCAGCAGAGAGGTGTTTCCCGGGTTGTCGTCCCAGCCCTCCCAGGTGGGCGCGTACAGCACGGTCGGGATCGGGTTCTTCGGCACGCCGGTCCACGGCTTGATGGTGGCCAGCTGGGGACGGCCCACCTCGACGATGTCCTCGTCCCGTACGCCGACATCGGCCAGCGCGTAACGGTCACGGCCGGCCCGGCCCGCGGTCCACACCTCGTCGTAGACCTTGCTGTACGGGTTGACGCTGGCGAGCTTGTCGCTGTCGCCGTGGCCGATGAAGACGTGCTTCATGGTCGGCACCCGCAGCAGATGGATGTTCTTGCCGACGTTGGCGGCGTACAGCGCGACCCGCACCGACGACAGGTTCAGGTTCATCAGGTGCACGCCACCGGGCACGCAGAGCACCGGCACCGAGGTCGTGTTCAGCTGCGGGACCATCGCGCGCTCCCGCAGCAGGATGAGCGGCCGGCCGCCGAGCTGTCCCATCGTCTCCAGCCACATATTGACCTGGTAGGCCGATTCCTTCGAGCCGGAGAAGTACAGCATCACCGTCGGCTGGTACTCACCGAGCCAGTCGCCCACGGCCTTGAGCACCTTGGCGTCGGGCGGCGCGAGGCGGCTCGGCCGGACATGCGGGAGGAGCGCTGCCAGATAGCCGGCCGCGAGGACGAGCGTGAGCGCGAGTCCCACGTAAGCGAGCCCGTGCCTACCGGTCTCGATCGCGGCCAGGACACCGACCATCGCGAAGATGTCCAGATGCAGCATCTTCTCCGCAGCCCGGTTCGTCAGCAGCTGCGGCGGGGCGTCCGGAATCCGCGCGGCTTCGAGGTCGACGTTGCGGGTGACCACCGGAAGCTTGCGGCGCAGCCGGATGAGGGTGACCATCGCGCCCTGCGGCGCCTGGAGACCGTAGAAGACCAGCAGGCAGGCGATCGTCACGTAGAAGAGCGTCAACTCGCCGTATCCCATGCGGGAGAGCAGCAGGATCAACAGCAGCTGGCGTACCAGGAAGCGGATCGAGAGCCCGGCTCGGACGGCGGTCAGACGGTTGATCAGGTAGCTGCCGCAATGATGCAGATACTGGTCGGCCAGGTATGTCACCGCTGCTGCCACGATGAAGAACCACAGATTGGGGATTATCGCCGCGAGCATTATGCACGGGAACCCCAGAGCCATGGAAAGCGCGGCAGCCAGCTCCGAACCGCTGCCCACACGAGCCAAGCGAATGGCTTTCGAAATCACGAAGTACCGCTTCCGACAAGGGTGCCGACTTTTACCTTACGAGGGAAATGTGAAGAAGACCTTCACGAATTCGGACCCCTGCGGTTCGCGCGGGCGACAGCAGGGGTCCGAATAGTCGATTGTTAAGCAGTATTACACATCCGCCTGTCGATCCAGGACAGCGGCAAGCGCCTGTTCGAAGCCGGATGCCTCGGACGCACCACGGGTCGGGTCCTGCTGACGTACGTCGATCACGTGTCCGGTCATCTCGGAGAGCAGGACGTCGAGCGAGGTGCGGGCGACCGCCTCGGAGGAAAGCAGCGTACCCGCGGGCTCCTCGCCGAACGCCTTGGTGCGCATCGGGGTCGCGGTGCGCTCGGGGTTCACGCAGTTCACCCGCACACCATCGCCCGCCCACTCGTCCGAGAGCGCCTGGGTCAGATTGACCATGGCGGCCTTGGTCGACGAATAGAGGCTGTACTCCGCGCGTCCGCGGGTGTAGCTGCTGGAGGTGTAGAGCAGCAGCTGACCCTTGGTCTGCACGAGGTACTTGTATGCGGCGCGGGCGATCTGGACGGGCGCCAGGTAGTTGACGTTCAGCGCTTCCTGGATGGTCGCGCTGTCCGTCTCGGCCAGCTTGCCGATGCGCAGCACGCCCGCGGTGTTGATCACGTAGTCGACGCGGCCGGTGTCCGCGTAAGCCTTGGCGAGAGCGTCGTCGACGTGCTCGGGGTTCTCCACGTGCGTGCCGGTGGTGGAGCGGCCCAGGGCATAGACGTTGGCGCCGTAGGACTCGGCGAGCGTCGCGATGTCCGCGCCGATCCCGTACGAGCCGCCGAAGACGACCAGGGTCTTGCCGGTGAGCTGTTCGCGGTAGACGGCGTCGTCGGCCGGCTGCGGGACGGCCGTGGAGGCCAGCTGGAAGAGCTTGTCCGCGATGAAGACGTCGACCGGCTGGGTGACCTTCATGTTGTACTCGTCGCCCGCCACGACGTAGATCGGCACGTCGGGGAGGTACTTCAGCACGACCGAGCAGTCGTCGGTGGCCTGGAAGTTCGGGTCGCCCGCGGCGACCTCGTACGCGCGGCGGATCGTGGAGAGCTTGAAGGCCTGCGGCGTCTGGCCACGGCGCAGCCGGGACCGGTCGGGCACGTCGGTGATGAACTCACCGTCACCGCCGTGGGTGCGGGTCACGATGATCGTGTCCGCGGACGGGATGGCGACGTCGACGGCCTGGTAGCGGTCCAGGGCGTCCACGCAGTCCTGGATGACACGCTGCGACAGCAGGGGGCGCACGGCGTCGTGGAAGAGGACATTGCGGTCCTCGCCCTCCGCCAGACCCTCGCCGAGGGCCGCGATGGCGCGCTCAGTGGTCTCGTTGCGCGTGGTACCGCCCTCGATCACCTTGGTGACCTTGGTCAGGCCGGCCTTGGCGATGATCTTCTCGACGTCGGGCACGTAGCCCGGTGCCATCAGAACAATGATGTCGTCGATGGAGTCTGCCTGCTGGAAGATCGACAGCGTGTGCTCGATGACAGCCTTGCCTGCGATCTTCAGCAGCTGCTTGGGGATCGACAGCCCCACGCGCTGGCCGGTACCGCCGGCGAGCACGACTGCTGTGGTTCGGGCTTTAGCTATGTGCTGAGCAGACACAGACGACCTACCTTGCGAGGGCTGGGAGACAAAGCGATGGTTGCACTCTCCGTTACCGTCTCGCAAGGTGGACGTCGGCTCCCGAATGCCCCGTGGACACCTGCTGTTGCCTTGCGATCAGGGCGAATACCGGAATCGACGCTGCCCTGCCGGGTGACCGACACCACACGGTTGGGCGGTATGAACCACCCATGAGCGGGATTCCTTGCCACCGGCCGCGACGGGCGGCGACTCCGGGTGCAGGGGCAACGCAGGGGCGGGCCGTCGGTGCAGACCTTCCACCGCGACCCGCCACCACCCGCGTGACCCGTCAGGAACGGGTCGAACCCGTCGAACTCTAGAACGGGTCGAACTCGTCGAACTCGCGCTGCGCCTCGTCACGCTCCGCCTCGCGGTCGCGACGGCGCTGGGCCGCCGGACGGGGGGCTTCGAGACGGTGGTCCTCGCCGCGCCGGCCGAGCATCTCCGCGCCCGCCGCCATGGTCGGCTCCCAGTCGAAGACGACCGCGTTGTCCTCGGCGCCGATGGCCACGCCGTCGCCCGCCCGGGCACCGGCCTTCATCAGCTCGTCCTCGACCCCGAGCCGGTTGAGCCGGTCGGCGAGGTAGCCGACGGCCTCGTCGTTGTTGAAGTCGGTCTGGCGGACCCAGCGCTCCGGCTTCTCGCCGCGCACCCGGTAGATGCCGTCCTCCTCCAGCGTGACGGTGAAGCCCGCGTCGTCCACGGCCTTGGGGCGGATGACGATGCGGGTCGCCTCCTCCACCGGCTTGGCGGCGCGCGCCTCGGCGATCACACCGGCGAGCGCGAAGGAGAGCTCCTTCAGGCCGATATGTGCGACAGCGGACACCTCGAAGACACGGTAGCCGCGCTCCTCCAGATCTGGCCGGATCATGTCGGCGAGGTCCTGGCCGTCCGGGATGTCGATCTTGTTGAGGACGACGATGCGGGGCCGGTCCTCCAGACCGCCGTACTGCTTCAGCTCCTCCTCGATCATGTCGAGGTCGGAGATCGGGTCGCGGTCGGACTCCAGCGTCGCCGTGTCCAGCACGTGCACGAGCACGGAGCAGCGCTCGACGTGCCGCAGGAACTCCAGGCCGAGGCCCTTGCCCTGGCTGGCGCCCGGGATCAGCCCGGGGACGTCGGCGATGGTGTAGACGGTGCTGCCCGCGGTGACCACGCCCAGGTTCGGGACGAGCGTGGTGAACGGGTAGTCGGCGATCTTCGGCTTGGCCGCGGACAGGACGGAGATGAGCGAGGACTTGCCCGCGCTCGGGTATCCCACCAGTGCGACGTCGGCGACGGTCTTGAGCTCCAGGACGATGTCCCGGGACTCGCCCGGCTCGCCGAGCAGCGCGAAGCCGGGGGCCTTGCGGCGGGCGGAGGCGAGTGCGGCGTTGCCGAGGCCGCCACGGCCGCCCTGTCCGGCCACGAACGTGGTGCCCTGGCCGACCAGGTCGGCGAGCACGTTGCCGTCCTTGTCGAGGACGACCGTGCCGTCGGGAACGGGCAGGATCAGGTCCTGGCCGTCCTTGCCGGAACGGTTGTCGCCCGCACCGGGCTGACCGTTGGTGGCCTTGCGGTGAGGGCTGTGGTGATAGTCGAGAAGCGTGGTGACGTCCTGGTCGACGACCAGGGTCACATCGCCGCCACGGCCGCCGTTGCCGCCGTCGGGACCGCCGAGCGGCTTGAACTTCTCACGGTGAACGGAGGCACAGCCGTGGCCTCCGTTACCCGCGGCGGCATGCAGCTCGACGCGGTCCACGAAGGTGGTCATGGTGGAAACCTCCAGTTACTTACATGCAGAAATGACTCAAAGCTCATGCTGTCCCGGTGGGGACAGAAGCTGTCTCTCACAGGAGAAACACGCGAAAGGCGGACCCGCTTCCCGTACGGGAAGTGAGGTCCGCCTCCGCAGAAACCGCTCGACGAGCGCCGAAATTACTCGGCGATCGGAACGATGTTCACGACCTTGCGGCCACGGTGGGTGCCGAACTGCACCGCACCAGCGGCGAGCGCGAACAGCGTGTCGTCGCCGCCACGGCCGACGCCCGTGCCCGGGTGGAAGTGGGTGCCGCGCTGGCGGACCAGGATCTCACCGGCGTTGACGGCCTGGCCGCCGAAGCGCTTGACGCCGAGCCGCTGAGCGTTGGAATCGCGCCCGTTCCGGGTGGACGATGCGCCCTTCTTGTGTGCCATGTCTCCTCAGTCCCTTACTTCGCAGCCGCGGGGATACCGGTGACCTTGATCGCCGTGTACTGCTGACGGTGACCCTGGCGACGGCGGTAGCCGGTCTTGTTCTTGTAGCGAAGGATGTCGATCTTCGCGCCCTTGTGGTGGTCCACGACCTCGGCCTGGACCTTGATCCCGGCAAGCACCCACGGGTCGCTGGTCACGGCGTCGCCGTCGACCACGAGCAGGGTCGAGAGCTCGACCGTGTCGCCAACCTTGGCAGTGGAAATCTTGTCAACCTCAACGATGTCACCGACAGCAACCTTGTGCTGGCGGCCACCGCTGCGCACGATGGCGTACACGCGGATCTCTCTCTCACTCGGAACGGGTCCCCTGATGCCAGCCGCTCGCGCAGGCCGAAACCTGCGACGATCCGGAAGGATGAGCGGCCTCTCCTGACGGACGGATCCATCACGAGGGATGTGCTCAGGGGTGGGCGCGCATGGAAACACGCCGAGGTGCAAGGCTACGGGGCCGCACACTTGCGGGTCAAACCGGGACCCTTGGGCCTGTCGGCCGGCTTCCGCCGGGTCGTCGCCGGGCTCCGCGGGCCGGCCCGTGGAGCCTCCCCACCGGCCGAAGCACCGGGTCGGCAGCGTGCTAGTTTGTCGGTTTTGATCATTCTTTCGTATTTTCGAGGCCGTAGATGCTGCGCTCCGCCCTGCTCGGCCGCACCTGGCTGCTGCCCCTTCTGGTCTGTTCCGTCTACGCGCTGGCGCAGCTGACCGCCGGTTCCTCGTGGACCCTTTTCCCGGACTCGTACCGTTACGCACGCGCCGCGGAGCAGCAGCTCGGCGCCACGCGCGAGGAGGCGCACCAGATCGCGCTCAAGGCGTTCTGCACGAGTCGCGCCGACGCGGCCGCGGAGACCAGGTCCCTGGATCCGCTGGCCGATTCCGCCGACGCGGCCGACGCCGTGGCATCGGGCTCCGCCGCCTGCCTGGCCCGGTGGTCGAACGCCACCGACATCACCACGGCGGACGGCCGCTATCAGTCGATCTTCTCGACCCGGCCCGGGTATCCGATGCTCGCCGCTCCTTTCATCGGCGCTCTCGGCGTGCTGGACGGGATGCGCGCCTTGGGCCTCGTACTGGCCCTGGCCGGTTCCCTGATGGTGCGCGGACTGCTGCGGAGCGCCGGTCTCGGCCACGTGCCGGCCGTCGTCGGGCAGATCGCCTTTCTCGTCTCGCCACTCGGCTGGTGGAGCCTGCAGGCACTGAGCGAGGGCCTGGTCACGGTCTGTGCGCTCGGGGCGGTGTGGGGTGGTGTCCTGATGGCGCGCGGAAGGCGGCTGTCCGGTGTGCTGCTGTTCACCGGCGCCCTTGCCGCGTGCGCGGTGACGCGCTACTCGACGGCTCTGCTGCTGGCCGCCCTGATCGCGGTCGCCGCGCTCGTCTCCTGGCTCCTGCGCCGCTCCCGGCACGATCTCCTCCTCGCCGGTGCGGCCACCGGATGCGCCGTCGTCGTGCAGCTGGCCATGAACCTGCTCGGTCTGCCTTCCTCCGAGGTCACGCTCCAGGACACCTTCACTCGGCATTTCCGCTCGCCGGACGTGCCCGACCCGTGGGCCCGGCTGACCGACCTCAATCTGCAGTACTGGAGCCACTGGTTCGCAGAGCAGGCCGCGATGCCGTTCTTCCTGGTGGCCCTGGTCGTCTCGCTCTGGGTGCTGATCCGTCGCGGCGGCATCCTCGGCCCGCTCGCGTGTGCGGTGGCACTGACCGGCGTCGCTCAGATCGCGGCTCATCCGCTGGTCCAGGAGGCGGATCGGCTCGGAGTGCTCATGTGGGTTCCGGTAACACTGGGGATTTCCCTGATCTCGGAGGGCGTTCAGGGCTTTCGCCGGTTCCCGATAGGCCGTACGGTCCGAGTTCCTGACCCAACCGTGGAGCCACAACGTGTCGACACCACAGATCCCCGATGAATTCCTGGCCAAGGTCGCCCGTCGGGCGACCGCGCGCATGGCTCGCACCGACCGGCCGTTGCTGGCCGAGCGCATCCTGGGCGTCACCGCCCACCGGGTCCGTGACCGCAGGCTCAAGGCGGACCTGCTCGCCGCGGCGGCCGACGCGCAGCTGTCCCGGGGGCTGGTCCCCCGCCATCTCGTCCAGGCGTACGGAGCCGAGCTGACGTACGCGGACTCCAGGTTCAAGGCGGGCCGCAAGAAGGAGGCCGCCGAGGCTCTCACCCGGGCCCTGCTGCTGGCTTTTCACCGGGTTCCGCACGTCGACCGGCTCCACTCACCCCTGTCGGACGACCCGGCCGGATTCACCGCCCGGCTGCGCGCCAGCACCACCGCCCGCGCGGTGGCGGCACCCCGCGGCCGAAAAACACCCCCCGCCGCACCCCCGGCCGACCGCCCGCTGCGTCTGCTCGTGGTGAACCGGGCCAACGCCAACTTCCTGGGCCTGCTCACCGAGCGTTACGCGGACCACCCCGGTGTCGAGCTCCGCACGCTGGACCTGGCGGCCGATCCGGTACTCGCGCCGCTGGCCAAGGGCCTGCGGCGGATGATCGAGCTGCCGCTCGGGACCCAGGCCGCGTACGCAGCCGAGGTCGAAGCGGCGCTGCGCCCCCATCTGGACTGGGCGGACACCGTCTTCGTCGAGTGGTGCTCCACGGCCGCCGCGTTCATGACCTTGGTCGATCCGGGGAGCACCCGGATCGTCGTCCGGCTCCACAAGTACGAGTCGTTCACGTACTGGCCGCACATCATGGACTTCTCCCGGGTCGACGATGTCGTGTTCATCGCGGAACACATGCGGGAGTTGACCACCGCCGCCGTTCCCCGGCTGCTCGCTACCGACGCACCACGCCTCCACTTCCTGCACAACGCCCTGGACCTGCGGCGGTTCGACCGTCCCAAGAGCGACGACGCGCGGTTCACCGTGGGCCTGATAGGCATCGGTCAGATCGCCAAGGACCCGCGCTGGGCGCTAGAGGTGCTCAGGCTCCTTCGGGCCCGGGACGAGCGCTACCGCCTGCTGATGGTCGGCGGCGGAATCGATCCGGCACCCAGCCCGGCGGCCGCCGCCTATCACGAAACCCTGGAGAAGGATCTCGCCAAGCTGGAGCCCACAGGTGCCGTGCGCAGACTCGGGCCGACCGACGACGTACCCGGCGTGCTCACTGGAGTGGGCGTGATCCTCAGCAGCTCCGTCCGTGAGGGCTGTCACGTCGGCCTGATGGAGGGAGCGGCGGCCGGTGCCGTGCCGGTCGTCCGGGACTGGCCCTTCGTGGCCGGCCGTCCGCACGGCACGCGGACCCTCTTCCCCGAGGACTGGATCGTCACCACCCCGCAGCAGGCCGCCGAGCGCATCCTCGCCGTCACAGCGTCCGAGGAGATCCGGGCCGAGGCCGGGCGCGAGGCGTCCCGATACGCCCTCTCGACCTGGGACTGGGAGACCGTGCGGAGCGACTACGACCGCCTGCTGCTGGGCACGGACCGCAACGTAAGCTCGCCGGTCGAGGCCCCACTCCGAAAGGCAGACGCGCAGTGAACTACAGAGTCCAGCCCACCGCCCAGGTCGACGAGACCGCCGAGATCGGCGCCGGCAGCAGCGTCTGGGAGCTTGCCCAGATCCGCGAACAGGCCCGGCTCGGCGAGGGCTGTGTGGTCGGGCGCGGCGCGTACGTCGGTACGGGCGTTCGGATCGGCGACAACGTCAAGATCCAGAACTATGCGCTGGTGTACGAGCCGGCCGAACTCGCCGACGGCGTCTTCATCGGCCCGGCTGTGGTGCTCACCAACGACCACAACCCGCGTTCGGTCGACCCGGACGGCAAGCAGAAGCGCGGCGGTGACTGGGAGGCCGTCGGCGTGAAGATCGCCGAAGGCGCCTCGCTGGGCGCGCGTTCCGTCGCGGTGGCCCCGGTCCGGATCGGCCGCTGGGCCATGGTGGCGGCCGGCGCCGTGGTGACCAAGGACGTGCCCGACTTCGCGCTCGTCGTCGGTGTTCCGGCCCGGCAGGTCGGCTGGGTCGGCCGCGCCGGTGTGAAGCTGGTGGAGTCCGCGGACGAGCCGGGCGTGTGGGAGTGCCCGCAGACGGGAGCGGTATACGAGGAGAAGGCTGGGGTGTTGACCGAGCGCGACTCGTAGCGCGAGGACTGAGCTAACGGCGTGGTGCACGACCAGCCTCTATCTTTCGTGACGGGCCGTCGGTTTCCTCGGCGGCCTGTTTCGGTTGTTCGGGCCGGTGGTGGCCAGGCTGATGGCCCGGCTCTCGCGTCGGGTGGACGCCCGGTTCCACGGCTCCGGTGGGATGATGCTGCTCGCTGGGACGGGAACGCGCTGGTCAGCCAACCTTCGGGAGAGCTTCGAGCCGTGCCAGGGCGTCGGTGATCACGTCGATCCAGGGCCAGTGGCAGGCGAATCTGAGGTGTCGGCAGCGGGCCGTGGTGACGAGGTATGCAGCGGCGGAGAACAGACAGAGCCTGAGCCGGCGGGGCTCCCAGCTGGGCTTGGCCGGTGAGGGCGAGCATCGGCCATCCAGGCCATCAGATACAGGGCGAGCTGGACGATCTCCAGCAAGATCTGGTTCTGCGCGGTGTCATGCAAGGGCAGGTTGCGTAGCCCAGCAGTACGGGCGGTCCGGATGCGGTCCTCGGCCCGGGCGCTCCGGCGGTGTCGCAGTTCGAGGGCGGCGATCGGGGTGCCGGTGGTGTTGGTGGCAAAGCAGGTGATCCGGTGGTCGTCGACAATGCGCAACTGGGCGCCGGGATGCGGCCGTTCCTTGCGGACGATCAGCCGCATTCCCTTCGGCCAGCCCGTCAGGAAGTCTCCGCACAGCTCAGCGACCCACGCGCCGTCGCGGACCTCGCCGCGGGGCTCGACGGCCGCCGTCCAAGCGGTGACCGGGACCTTCAGGACGGCGGTGTGGATGGCGTCGGCGATGGTCATTCCGACCGAGTACGACAGCCGCCAGCCGCGCTGGGCGAGCCAGGCCACGAACTCATGCCTCCTACCGCCGGAATCCGTACGAATCAATGTCCGCCGTCCACGCGGATACCTCTTCGGCACTTGGGTCAGGGCCGGTTGAGCGGTGGTGATTTGGTCGGTCACGGTGTTGCTGCCCGCGTTCCCGGGCCGAAGCAGGCCGGCGACCGATTCCCCGGTGCCGCCGCTGCCGCGGTCGACGAAACCCATCAGCGGATGATGCCCGAAGGCCTTCTCTCTGCCGCACGACTGCGCCGAGGTGGTAGAGCGCGACGGCGATCACGGAACTGTTCAACGCGCCTACAGCCGCAGCTATCAGGTCAAGGGCGCTGGCCAGCCATCTGTCTGTAAAACGCTCTATCCGTGCAGCGATCACGACAATATGACCAGAGCGGCACCACATCCCTGACCAACGGCATCGCCTTCAACAACTTCCGCTGGCAACCCACCCTCATCCAGGGCGGCAGAGGCTGGGCAACGTACCGCTTCACGGCACTGCCGAATGGGCACACAAAGCCCGGCCTCCACTTTGACCGGAACACATCCGCACCCTTCCTGCGCCTTCCGCCCAGATCGCACTTCCCCACGCGAGAGAAGTCCCGGCGGGCCGCGTGGTCGTTGGGCGGACGGTCACGACTCGTGCTAGAGCACCTGTCACACCGGCGCGGGAAGATCCATGGTCGCCCATTGATACGCGCTGCGCCACGACCAGCCTGAGGAGCGCCGGCACCCGGAGCGGTCACCATCGACCGGGTCGACCGCTATGACCAGCAGGCCGTGGAAGCGTTCTGGGCTGCGCACCAGGAGGGCGTGGGAACGGCACGGTTGGGCGTCTCTAGGCACAGGAGCGGGACGGGGCAGGAAGAGCGCGGTGGGGGCCGTCCGGTGTCCTCGGAACGTGCTCTGGCCGTCGAGGTCGCGTTGGCGGGGCTGCGCCGGGCCGGCGGCTTCCAACGCGATGCGGGCGGTATTCAGGACTCGCCATCGCTCGAGGGCGACGAAGGTGCGTTCCACGGGTGCGCCGTGGTTGGCGTGAGTGGAGTTGGCCCGCTCACCGAAGCGCCGCTGCTCGCCTTCCACCGCGTCCCGCATTTGGACGGAGTCGTACCCCCTCCGATGCCCCCGCCCAGTTCGCCGTGCCGCTCCGTAAAAGCACCGCCACACGTTGCCCTGCGCAAGTTGCGCGGCCGCAAGCGCCCGGCTGTCACTCCGCCGTCCCGGCCGACCAGTGCGGTTGCTCGCCACGTACAGCAACAACGCAAACTTCCTCGCCCTGCTCTTCAAGCACTGCGAGCAGGCCCCCACGTGGAGCGGTGCCTGCTCAGCGGGCGTGAAGTCGAGGAGGCGCTCCGTCCGTAGGAGGTGAAGTGAATCCGTAACGCGTCAACTCCGTGCCGTGCGGGGACGGGCTAGCGGTCCCCTCCTTGTCCGGCACATCCAACCGGACGCATAAGATGACCGGATTTACCGGTGCCCTACAAGTGAGGCCGACATGCCCCAGACCGACGTTCAGGTCCCCGGCCACCTGGATGCACTCGGCGCAAGTGGAATGCAGTCGCCCAAGAAGCGGGCCACACCCCGGCTCTACGCACTGGATGCCCTGCGCGTCCTGGCGGCGCTGTCCGTCCTGCTCTTCCACTTCACCGGTGTCGACGCGGCGACAAAGGCCAACTGGGGCGTGAACCCTAAGGAGTTGTTCCCCTGGCTCTTCCCGGTCACGTCGTACGGTTCGTACGGAGTCCAGCTCTTCTTCATCATCAGTGGCTTCGTCATCTGCCTCTCGGCCTGGAACCGCACACCCGGGCAGTTCGTACGCGCCCGCTTCCTGCGGCTATTCCCCGCCTACTGGTTCTCGATCGTTCTCGCTTTCCTGGTCTGGCGCGTGCTGCCTGACGGCCAGCGCACCGCGCCCAGTATCAGTGACTCGCTGACCAACCTCACGATGTTCCAGGTGCCGCTCAGCGCGCAGCACCTGGTGGGTGCCTACTGGACGCTCTGGGTCGAGCTCACCTTCTACCTGATCTTCCTGGTGGTGCTCTGGAAGGGCGTCGACTACCAGCGCGTCTCGGTCTTCTGCTGGGTGTGGCTGCTGGCGAGCGTCCTGGTCCAGCAGGACAAGGACGTGCCGCTGCTCGGGATCTTCGCCCAGCCGCTGAACACCGCGCTGTTCGTGGCCGGCATCGCGATGTATCTGATGTACCGTTTCGGACCCGATCTGAAGCTGTGGGGGCTGCTGGGCGCGAGCTGGCTGGTGATGCAGAGCGACCTGGTCGAACACGCCGACAACTTGCGCCACAACAAGGGCATGGACCGGGACCCGTACCTCGCACTGGCCCTGGTCACCGTCTTCTACCTGCTGGTGCTGGCCGTGGCGCTGCGCAAGGTGAACTGGATCAACTGGAAGTGGCTGTCCACCGCAGGCGCCCTGGTCTACCCGCTCTATCTCCTCCACGAGGAGCTGGGCTGGGCCATGATCCGCAAGCTGTTCGGGCACCTGGGCGCCTGGCCGACGCTGGGAGTAACCACGGCCGCCCTGATCGCGCTGGCCTGGCTGGTGCACCGATTCGTGGAGCGCCCTTCGCAGAACTGGCTGCGCGCGGCCCTGACCCGGGAATCCACCAATCCGCCAGAGCTGTCCGATAGTTGATCGCCCGCCCGGCGTCCCTGCGGGCTGGAGTTCTCGCAGACGACGAAGGGGCCTCGCCGTGCGGCGGGGCCCCTTCGCGCTGCGAACAGCAGTTGCGTCCGGAGATCAGCCGCCGATGACGACGCGGCGGACGCCTTCCCAACGAGCCGGGTCCGTCGCGCGGCGGCCGTCGACCAGGACGCGCACGTCCGGCAGGTCGGCGGCGGCCAGCTCGTGGTACTCGGCGTGGTCTGCCTGCAGGATCGCGGCGGTGACGGTCTCGCCGGCGTGCGGCGGCAGGCCGTGGGCGGTCAGCTCCTCGGCCGTGTACAGCGGGTCGGAGACGTACGGCACCGCGCCGCGGGCCTTCAACGCCTCGACCGTCCCGTAGACGCCGGAGAAGGCCGTCTCCTTGACGTTGCCACGGTAGGCCGCGCCCAGGACGAGCACCTTCACACCGTCCAGGTCACCGTAGGCCGCCGCAAGGAGATCCACGGCGTACGACGGCATCGCGGCGTTGGCTTCGCGCGCCGCGCGCACGACGGTCGCCTCCGGGTCGTTCCACAGGTACATCCGCGGATAAATCGGAATGCAGTGGCCGCCGACAGCGATCCCGGGCTGGTGGATGTGGCTGTACGGCTGCGAGTTGCAGGCCTCGATGACCTTCTTGACGTCGATGCCGGTCTTGTCGGCGAAGCGGGCGAACTGGTTCGCCAGGCCGATGTTGACATCGCGGTACGTCGTCTCGGCGAGCTTGGCCATTTCGGAAGCCTCCGAAGTGCCAAGTTCCCATACGCCGTTGGGGCGCGGCAGGTCCTCGCGCACGTCGAAGTCGAGCACCTGCTCGTAGAACTCCACACCCCGCCGTGTGGACGCCTCGTCGATGCCGCCGACCAGCTTCGGGTAGCGGCGCAGGTCGGCGAAGACACGGCCGGTGAGTACCCGCTCGGGGGAGAAGACCAGGTGGAAGTCGTCCCCCGCGGTCAGGCCCGAGTGCTCGGCCAGCATCGGCGCCCATCGATCGCGGGTGGTGCCGACGGGGAGCGTGGTCTCGTACGAGACGAGCGTGCCCGGTCGCAGACCGGCCGCGATCGCCCTGGTCGCCGCGTCCATCCAGCCGAAGTCCGGCACGCCGTCGGCGTCCACGAACAGCGGCACGACGACCACGACGGCATCCGACTGCGCGACCGCCGCAGTGGTGTCCGTCGTTGCGGAGAGCAGCCCGGCCCCGACGGTCTCCTTGAGCTTGACGTCGAGGTCGTGCTCGCCGGGAAACGGCTCGACCCCGGCGTTGACCAGCTCGACGACCTTCTCGTTGACGTCGGCGCCGATCACCCGGTGGCCCTTGGCGGCGAACTGCACGGCCAGGGGTAGGCCGATCTTGCCGAGGGCTACTACGCAGATGTTCATGGGGGGTTACTTCCTCTTGGAGAACTTGGCGCCGGTCAGCCGGGCTCGTAGCCGCGATCCCAGCGATGCCTTGGGCGGGTTGAGCGGGCGGGTGCCGACCACCACGCGCCCCTTGCTGTTGGGACGTGCCGCGGCCCGGTACGGCTCTTCCCCACTGTGCCACTGCCGCGCCAGCGGCATCGGGCGGCCGTCGGCCCGCACGGGGATCTCGTACGTCGATCCGGCCACGTCGACGTAGACGCGCACCCCGCGCTTGGAGTTGCGCGGCTCCAGCGGGATCCGGGCATACAGCACGGTGGCGTTGCCGTCGGCCGCGACCTCCCGGAGGAACTCCCCCGGCGCCGGGGGCAGTTGCTTGTCATCGGGCAGCCGCTGGGCGCGCGCCTTGTCGGCGCTGCCGGGCATGGCGCCTTCGGCGAGGCGTACGACGGCGGAGCCGATGTCGCCGACGACGCCTATTCGTATCGTGGCGGTGAAGGACAGTTCGTCGCCGTCCTGTGCCCAGCCGGACTCGATCAGCTCGGTCTTGTTCGCGAGCCGCCCCGGGACGCGCTCGCCGACCAGCTCGAAGCAGCGGTCCGGAAGCTCCGCACCGGCGTCGCGGAAGCCGGGGTACCGCGCGAACGCGCGGCCGTCTTCCAGGTGGAACGGCGGTGCGCCGTGCTCGGTCTCTTCGGTGATGGCACGGCAGAGCGTGTCCGTGGCACCGCTCTGGGCCAGCCGGAGCCTGGCCCGCAGCTTGACGGGCAGCGAGTCGCTCAGCCCGTCCGTCAGGTAGCTGTCCGCCAGCCGCGCGATGCCCGCGCAGACCTCGCGCCGGGTCTCCTCGTCGAGCGCCGGGAAGTCGTCCTGGATGAGCTTGGACAGCTCCCAGGTGAAGTGGCGTTTGAGGAGGGCGTCCCGGTTCGGACCGGCTTCGATCAGCCCGGCCGCGTGGTCCATGATCGCCGCGGTGCAGCGCAGCCGCGCCAGGTGATCGGCGCGATAGGTGATGTTGCTGGCGTCGCCGCGCTTCACCGCGTAGTAGCAGGTGTAGTCGGCGACCACCGATATCCTGCGGGCGCGGTAGCAGGCCTCGATGGTGAACGGCTGGTCGCTGCCGACCGGCAGGTCCTCCGGGAAGCGCAGCTGGTACTTCTCCACCAGCTCGCGGCGGAAGAGCTTGGTGTTGGCCAGCGCGAACGGCAGCTCCCGCCCGTAGAGGCTGACGTCCGGGTCGTTGGCCTTGTAGAGCGTCTGGCGCACGTACCGGCCGTTGGTGCCGACCATCTTGCCGACCACGACGTCCGACTCGTTCCGGTCGGCGCAGGCGACCATCCGCTCCAGCGCTTCCTCGCCGAGGTAGTCGTCGGAGCCGATGAAGTAGACGTACCGGCCGGTGGCCAGCTCCAGCGCGCGGTTGCTCGGCGCTGCCGGGCCACCGGAGTTGGGCTGGTGGACCACCTTGACGACGTTCGGGTAGCGCTCGGCGAACCGGTCGAGTTCGGCGCCGCTGTCGTCCGTCGAACCGTCGTCGACCGCCACGACCTCAAGGCGGTCCGTACCGATGGACTGCCCTATGAGCGAATTGAGGCACTCGGTGAGGTAGGGCATGGTGTTGTACACGGCCACGACGACCGTCACATCAGGAACATCGGTTCTGAGGGTCACACGGTCACCTCGGCGGCTCTGTCGACGGATATGCGCGGACGTGCGGAAAGCAGCTTCGTGTACACCTGGTCGAGTACCTCGGCCTGCGCCTCCCAGGTCCAGGTGTCGAGAAGACCCGGCTTGTCGTAGGCGGCCTTGTAGCGGTCGGGGTCGGCGAGCACAGCCTTGACCGCGGCAACGAATCCGTCGATGTCCTCGGCCGGGAAGACCTCGCCCTGGCCGGTGGCCCGGGCAGCCTCGGACATCGTCTTCACGTCGCTGACGACCAGCGGCAGCCGGGCGTGCGAGTACTCGAAGAACTTCGTGATCAGTGCGATCTCGTGGTTCGGCCAGTGGTGGATCGGGATGCAGCCGACGTCGGCGGCCGACAGGAAGCGGACCACCTGCCAGTGCGGCACGTACGGGACGGCGTGCAGACGGTCGCCCGCGCCCAATTCCTCGGCCCGCTTCATCAGACCCTGAATGTACGCGGCGGCGGGGTTCGGCACCACGAAGGCGATGTGCACCCCGTCGAGCTTCGGCAGCGCCTCCACCATATCGCCGAGGCCACGCTGCGGTCCGGGCGAACCGCTGTAGACGATCAGCGGAACATCGGGGCCGATGCCGCACAGCTGGCGCAGGTCGGGCACCTCGGCGTCGTCCTCGGCCGTGGTCTCGGCCGGGCGGTCGGGGGCGTTGAGGACGACGGTCGGCTGCGCTTTGAGCCCGTGCCGTTCGCGCAGCAGGTCGGCGAGGCCCTCGGAGACCGTGACGACGGCGTCGGCGTACGGGGCGAACTCGCTCTCGTGCGCGGTGTTACCCGGTATCCAGTGCGCATTGTCCTCCCAGGGGCGCACCCCGGGCAGGAACTCATGTGCGTCCCAGACCAGTTTGACGTCACGGCCGGCGGCTCTGGCGCGCACCGTGGCGCGAGCGCCGACTCCGAGCATCCGGAAGTCGTTGGCGTGGATCAGGTCGGGCTTGAGGGCGTCGATCTCCTTGCCATAGGTCAACTCGTAGTCCCACAGCGCCGGTTCGAGGCGCCGCCAGGCACGCCTACCCTTCGCCGCCTTCCAGGACGCGGTGAACGCCTGGTCCAGCGGGCCCTTGAGCCTGCGGCCCGCCTTCTGCGCCTCGACACTCTGGCGGGACCTGAAGGAGATCCAGCGCTGCATGACCTTGGAGGCGGGGCCTGCCGCGACAAGCCTGACCTTCTCGGTCTTGCGGAAGAGAGGTGAACCCACGGCATGCGGGGCCACCTTGAGCGCCGCGCGCCGGGTGGCCACATCGGCGCGCCAGGCCTTGGCCCACTGGCGACGGTACGCAGCGAGCGGACCTGGCGGATAGGCGAGCGGCCGGCGCAGCAGCGAGCGGTGCCGCTCGGCGTGCCGCTTGGCCAGCGGCGTCTTCAGTGGCAGGAGCCGCACCTCCGCCTCGCCCAGCTTCCAACTGCGGCCCTGGCCAGACCTGACCAGACCGAGCAGAACAACATCCCAGCCAGCCGCGGCTGCGGACTCGGCCGCCTTCTGCACCCGGGAGTCGCCCTCGACCTTGTTGTCGACCAACATGACGACGCGCCCCTTGGTGGTGCGGGCGGCATCGGCACTCTGCACTTCCATCAACAGCCTTTCTGGGCAGGTCACTCGAGGCACCTGCATCACTTGAGGAAGCCGCTCAGGACCTGGGCGGTCCAGCTTCCGTCGTGGTACGCGTGGGCGAACTTCACGGACTCACGGCCGATCTCGGCCGTCTTCTCGCGGTCCTCGACCAGGGACTCCAGCACCTCGCGGAGATCGTGGGGGGTGGCGCTGACGATCGGCAGGGTCCCACCGGTGGCGGCCTTCACCTCGTCACTGATGTAGCCCACAACAGGCTTGCCCGCCGCCATCGACTCGACGGCAAAGGTGCCGTAGCTGCCGGTGGTGAACTGGTCCAGGACCAGGTCGCACTCCTTGACCAGCTCCTGCATCTCGGCCCAGGGGATGCCCTCGGCGAGCCGGAAGTCGATCAGGCCCTTGTCGTGCAGCCCGGTGAGGACCGGCATGATCCGGTCGGTGCCCTTGGTCCAGCGCTTGGACGGGGCGTGCATAACGATGGGCCGCTTACGCTCCATGACGGGGCGGTCAGTGGCCCAGCCCGCGACGTCCACAACCAGCGGCGCCCAGGTGGCGGCCGGTAGGTCGTCGAGCAGGTCGGGGGTGGTGACGTACACCGGCAGTCCGGCCTCATCGGCAATGCGGCGGTTCCGCTCGGCCTTGTCCAGGAGCTTCTCCAGGACACCCTCCGGGGCGTCGTGGAAGAGCGAGAACTCGTGCCGCTCCATGTGTCGGGCCGGGTGCCGGATGTCACTGCCGTGCGAGAGCAACGCCACCTTGATCTTGGCCTGCTTGAGCGCTGGGAGGTCACCCAGGATCGAGTCACCGTTGAGGTGGCCAAAGACCGGCATGAAGGCGTCGACGAGCACATGGGTGTAGCGGCCGACAATCCGCCGAACCTGCTGGAACTCGACGTCGAGCTCCCTGAGCCGGGTGGCGTCGACGTACACGTCGGCCGGGTAGTCGATGGACTCGGGCCGCTTGTTCATCACCACTTCCACCGACACGTCCCGGTCGAGACGGGTGATGGCCTGCGCGTACGCGGCTCCCTGGCCGGCGTAGTTGGCGGGCCCCATACCGAGCTTGACGCGGGTGCTTCCGAGCTTGCGCCAGTCCGGGTCGCCGCCCATCTCGCCGTCGGCGTCCGCCGCGGGGCGCACACGCACCGCGGCGGGAGTCTCCTGGACCGTCCAGGACGGCTCCGACCGCGGCCCGGGCGGGGTCCTCTTGGACAGCTCGCGGTACAGCTTGAGCAGTCCGGCGCTCTGGTACTCCCAGGAGAGCTCCTCGCGCACGGCCTCGGTGATCTGCCCGGCGAGCTTCTCGCGGCCCGCCAGGGCGCGGTTCACCGCACCCACGAAAGTGGCCGGGTCGTCCCAGGTAAAGACCTCACCGAGGCCCTGCTGCTCGACGTACGCCTTGATGACCTTGACATCGCTGGTGACCAACGGCAGCCCGGCCTGGAGGTACTCCGAGACCTTGGTCGGGAGCGAAACCTCACAGTTGGGGACCTTGCGGAAAGGCGTCAGCCCCAGGTCGGCCGAGGAGAGAAAGTCGGCAACCTCGTGCTGCGGCACGTAGGGGACCAGGTGGATCCGGTCCCGTACCCCCAGCGTCTCCGCCTCCGCCAGCATCCCCTCGAGCAGCGGTGTCGTCCGGCCGACCACCAACGCGAGATGTATACCGGGCAGCTCGGCAAGCCCCTGGATGACCACGTCCACACCGCGCTCGGGGCCGATCCAGCCTGAGTACACCAGCAGCGGAACCTCGCGCCCCACACCGGCCGATTCGCGCACAGAGAGACGGGACCTGCCGGAACCGATCACTTCGCGCACCGGTGAATTACCCACCACCAGCGGCAGCTCTGCGAGCTTGTGGTCGTCCTTCAGCATCCCGGCCAGCTGCGCGGAGACCGTGACGACCGCGTCGGCGCGGCCGATGAACTCGGCCTCCATCGCGGGCAGCGCGTACGCCTGGCGCGGGTTGGGCCACTCCACGCCCTTGACATACTCATGGGCGTCGTACAGCCAGGCACAACGGTGGCCGGTCGCACGCAGTCGGGCGGCGCTGCGCGCAGCCGTGACGATCATCGTGGAGTCATTGGCGTGGATGACGTCGGGCTTGAGATCCTCGATCACCGGGCCGAAGGCAAGGTCGAGGTCGACCACCTGTGGCCAGTCGCGCTGCCAGTCGCCGACCGCCTGCAGGGGCTCGGGCGTGCGACGCTGCTCCCACTTGAAGGCACGGACCCGCAACTTGTGCACAGCACGCCCGGCACGCAGCAGGGCCTTCAGCGAGGCCCGGCGCGGGGCACCCGACCAGTTGCTCTCAGCGGACTTCTGCCGCACCCAGGCACGGTAGGAGGCCTGGTACCGGTTCAGGGCGGCCTTGTCCTGGAGGTGGAACTGGGTCAGCGAACCGCGCAACGGGTGCGTCCTGCGCGCGTTGACGGAACGCAGGTACTCGGCCTGGACCGGAACCCGGACCACGTCGATCGGACCCATCTTCGAGCGCTGGACCCGCTTGGTGTCGCTTCGGCCGATCAGAGTGACGTCCCAGCCGTCCCTGGCCGCAGCGATAGCGGTCTTCTGGACTCGCGAGTCACCGGTGATGCCATTGGCGACGATTACCGCGAGCCGCGGTCGACGGGTGGGGGATTCCATGCGTGCTTCCTCCGGAGGAAGGGACAGAGTTCGGTGCCCGGCCCCACGCATTCGCGACGGGGCCGGGGACAAGCGGGATGCGGTCCTCGCCCAGCCACCGAGTCGGGGTCGAACCACGAACTCGCTGTTACGCGCTGCTGTTGCTGTCGAGGCGGACAGTGGTACCTGCGACGGCCGAATCGAGCACCGCGATCGCGACCTCGACCGTACGAAGCCCCTCCCGCAGCGTGCAAATGTCCTGCGAGACGCCGAGCACCGCGTCGCGGAAGAGCTCGTGCTCGACCAGCAGCGGTTCGCGCTTGGGGATGGCGTACCGGATCATGTCGCCCTCGGAGACGCCGCGGAAGGCCTGGAGAGCCTCCCACTCGGTGGCCACGGCGGCGTTCGAGTGGAAGGTCAGGTCGGCGGTGAGGGTGTCGGCGATGAAGGTGCCGCGCTCGCCGGTGACGGAGGTGAAGCGCTCCTTGAGCGGGCTCAGCCAGTTGACGAGGTGGTTGGCCATGCTGCCGTCGCTGAGCAGACCGGCGACGGACACCATGTCCTCGTGCGGCCGGCCGCTCTTGTGGACGGTGTGGGCCGCGACCGAGACATAGCTCTGGCCCGTCACCCAGCCGGTCAGATCGATGTCGTGCGTGGCGAGGTCCTTGACGACGCCCACGTCGGCGATGCGGTGCGGGAACGGGCCCTGCCGGCGGGTGACCACCTGGAAGACCTCGCCCAGCTCGCCCGCCTCCAGACGGGTACGCAGGGAGCGCAGCGCCGGGTTGCAGCGCTCGATGTGCCCGACGCCGGCGACCAGACCACGGGACTCGAAGGCCTCGACCAGACGGCGGGCCCGTTCGACCGTGTCGGCGACCGGCTTCTCGATCAGGGCGCAGACGCCGGCCTCGGCGAGCTGCAGGCCGACTTCCTCGTGGAGCGCGGTGGGGCAGGCCACCACGGCGTAGTCGATGCCGAGCGCGATCAGTTCCTCGACGGTGGACAGCACCGGAGCGCCCTGGGCCCATCCGTTCTTGTCGCCCATCGGGTCGACCACGCCGACCAGCGTCACGTTCTCCAGGCCGGCCAGCACACGGGCGTGGTGGCGGCCCATCGAGCCGAGACCGATCAGCCCGGCTCTCAGTCCTGCGGTCACTGTATTTCTCCCAGCGAGTTCACGGCCGCGACAATACGGTCCAGGTCGTCCGGCGAAAGCGACGGATGTACGGGCAGCGAGACGACCTCGGCGGCGGCGCGCTCGGTCTCCGGAAGATCCCAGTCGCGGCCGGCCTTCTGGTCGGGCTCCCAGTACGGCTTCAGCCGGTGGATCGGGGTCGGGTAGTACACGGCGTTGCCGATACCCGCCTCGCTGAGTCTGGCCATGGCGGCGTCCCGGTCACCATGCACCCGGATGGTGTACTGGTGGTAAACGTGGCGTGCACCTTCGGCGACGGGCGGGACCGTCACATTGGCCGCGGTGATGTGCCGGTCGAGGTAAGCGGCGTTGGCCCGGCGCTGCTCGGTCCAGCCGAGCACCTTTCCGAGCTGTACGCGGCCGACGGCGGCCGAGACGTCCGTCATCCGCATGTTGGCGCCGACGATCTCGTTGGCGTACCGCTGCTCCATACCCTGGTTGCGCAGCAGCCGGAGGGTCCGCGCGACCTCGGCGTCGGCGGTGGTGATCATGCCGCCCTCTAGCGAGTGCATGTTCTTGGTCGGGTAGAAGCTGAACGTGCCGCCGGATCCGAAGGCGCCGACGGGCGTGCCGTTCAGGGCCGCGGCGTGTGCCTGGCAGGCGTCCTCGACGACGGCGAGGCCGTGCTTGGCCGCGATCGGCATCAGCGCGTCCATCGCCGCCGGGTGCCCGTAGAGATGAACGGGCATGATCGCGGCGGTGCGGGGAGTGATGGCGGCCTCGACGGCGGCCGGGTCCAGACCGAAGCTCCCGGGCTCGATGTCGGCGAAGACGACGTCGGCCCCGGTCAGACGGACCGCGTTGGCCGAGGCGGCGAAGGAGAACGACGGGACGATGACCTCGTCGCCGGGGCCGATGCCCAGAGCGAGCAGCAGGAGGTGCAGCGCGGAGGTGCCGGAGTTGACGGCGACGCAGTGGCGTCCGTCGACCAGCTCCGAGAAGCCCTCCTCGAAGGCGGCCACCTCCGGCCCCTGGACGACGCGGCCGCTGCGCAGTACGCGCACCACCGCTTCGATCTCTTCCTCACCGATCACCGGCCGGGCAGCGGGGACAGGTCCCCGGGTGTCGCTCGACATGGGCATCCTCCTTGAACAGCACAAGAGCTTGATCGGCGAGGGCTTCGAGGCGTGCGGATGTCCGGGGGGGGACCCCTACGCCCGGCACATAACCGATGGTGTACTAATGCATTACGGACAAAATCCGCCATTCCCTACGGAATTGGTTCACGCAGGGAATGAACGGCTGTTTCGCCCTGGCTGGGCCAGGCCACCGCCAGGAACAGAGCTTCTCCAGGAAGACCTCCCCCGGCACGGCCGCGTCACATTATCAGGCTTTTCACAGCGGCTTTCGTCCGGGTTAAGGGTAAGGAAAGGGCCTGAACGACGAGGTGCGGCCCTCCCGTGAGAGGACCGCACCTCGTCGATCACCTTCTGCCAGTCGGTCAGCCTTCGGTGTCGGCCGAGACGCCCGCCGGCGACGACTGCTCCGCGGCGACGGTCTTCTTCGCCGCCTTCTTGGCCGTCGTCTTCTTCGCGGCGGTCTTCTTGGCCGTCGTCTTCTTGGCAGCCGTCTTCTTGGCAACCGTCTTCTTGGCGACCGTCGCCTTCTTGACGGTCTTGCGCGCCGTCTTCTTCGCCGGGGCCTCGGTCTCCGCGGCTTCCGCGGCCTCCGTGGTCCCGACTGCGGCGGCGACCGGCTCCGCGTCGGGCTTCGGCTCGGTGGAGCCGGTCACCACGACGACCTCGGCGCCGTCCGCACCCGCGGGCGATCCCACGGGAGCGGTGACCTTGCGGGTCACCCGGCGCCGGGCACGCGGCGGGGCGGCCGGAGCGGCCACCTCCTCCGGCGCGGCCTCCGGCTGCGGCGCCTCGGCCACCGGGGCCTCGGCCACCACGTCCGCGACGGACAGCGGCGCTTCGACCGGCGCGACCTGCTCGGCCGGGGCCGGCGATCCCGCCGGAGCAGTGGCCTTACGGGTCGCCCGGCGGCGCGTACGGCCCTGCGGCGCCTCGGCCACGGCGGCCTCGACAGCCACCGGGACCTCGACGACCGGCTCGGGCTCGACGACCGGCTGGGCCTCGGCGACCGGCTCCGGCTCCGCGACCGGAGCAGGCGCCGGTGCGGACTTCGGAGCGCCGACCGGGGCCGTTGCCTTACGGGTCGCACGCCGACGGCCACGGCCACGCGAGGCAGCCGCCTCGGCCTCGGCCGGGCTGCTGTACAGCTCCTCGTCCGGTACGAACTCCGGCTCGGGGAGGGCCACCGGGGCTGCGACCTCCGCAGCCACCTCGGCCTCGGTCTCCACCTCGACATGCTCATGGTCGACGACGTGCTCGTGCTCGGGCTGCTCACCGGCACCACCGCGGCCGCGCTTCTTGGCCCGCTTGCCGTTGCCGCCGCCACCGATCGAGCTCGGCTGCTCCATGTGCACGATCACGCCGCGCCCATTGCAGTGAACGCAGGTCTCGGAGAACGACTCCAGCAGCCCCTGGCCCACCCGCTTGCGGGTCATCTGGACCAGACCCAGCGAGGTGACCTCGGCGACCTGGTGCTTCGTACGGTCGCGTCCCAGGCACTCCAGCAGGCGCCGCAGCACCAGGTCGCGGTTGGACTCCAGGACCATGTCGATGAAGTCGATGACGACGATGCCACCGAGGTCGCGCAGCCGCAGCTGACGCACGATCTCCTCGGCCGCCTCCAGGTTGTTCCTGGTGACGGTCTCCTCGAGGTTGCCGCCCTGACCGGTGAACTTGCCGGTGTTGACGTCGACGACGACCATCGCCTCGGTCTTGTCGATCACCAGCGAACCGCCGCTGGGCAGCCAGACCTTCCGGTCCAGCGCCTTCATCAGCTGCTCGTCGATCCGGTACGTCGCGAAGATGTCGACCTCGGAGGTCCACCTCGACAACCGGTCCGTCAGGTCGGGGGCGACATGCGCGACGTAACCGTGGATGGTCTGCCACGCGTCGTCACCGCTGACGATGACCTTCGAGAAGTCCTCGTTGAAGATGTCGCGGACGACCCTGACGGTCATGTCCGGCTCGCCGTAGAGCAGCGTCGGCGCGCTGGCGCTGCCGTTGCTCTTCGACTTCTTCTGGATGTCCTCCCACTGCTGCTGCAGCCGCTCGACATCACGGCGCAGCTCGTCCTCGCTCGCACCCTCGGCCGCGGTACGGACGATGACGCCCGCGTCCTCGGGGACGATCTTCTTGAGGATGGTCTTCAGCCGGGCGCGCTCGGTGTCGGGCAGCTTGCGGCTGATGCCGGTCATGGAGCCCTCGGGCACATAGACCAGGTAGCGGCCGGGCAGCGAGACCTGACTGGTCAGGCGGGCACCCTTGTGGCCGATCGGGTCCTTCGTCACCTGGACGAGAACGGACTGGCCGGACTTGAGCGCGGTCTCGATCCGGCGCGGCCCGTGGGCCATGCCGAGCGCCTCGAAGTTGACCTCACCGGCGTACAGGACGGCGTTGCGCCCCTTGCCGATGTCGACGAAGGCGGCCTCCATGGACGGCAGTACGTTCTGCACCTTGCCCAGGTAGACGTTGCCGACGTAGCTGGTGGCCTGCTCCTTGTTGACGTAGTGCTCGACGAGCACGTTGTCCTCGAGGACACCGATCTGGGTGCGGTCGCCGTTCTGGCGGACGACCATCACGCGATCGACGGCCTCACGGCGGGCCAGGAACTCCGCCTCGGTGATGATCGGGACGCGGCGGCGGCCCTGCTCACGGCCCTCACGGCGGCGCTGCTTCTTCGCCTCCATACGGGTCGAGCCCTTGATGGACTGGACCTCGTCGAAGCCGGTGCCGGGCTCGCGCTCGGCCGCTTCCTTCCCACGCCGTTCCCGCGGCTCGCGGACCTTGACGACCGTGCGCTCCGGGTCGTCCGTGCCGGACTCGGCCTCGGGCGACACGTCACCACTGCGACGGCGGCGACGACGACGGCGACGGCTGCTGCTGGAACCGGAGGCGGCCGCCTCGTGGTCCTCTTCTTCCTCCTCGTCGGCCTCGTGACCGCGCTCGTGCTCGTCCTCGGACGTGTCGGCGGCGTGCTCGTCGGCGTGCTGCTCCACGGCTTCGTCCGCCTCACTGGGCTCACCGCGGCGACGGCGACGGCCACCGCGACGGCGACGACGCGAAGGACGGTCCCCGTACTCGTCCGACTCCTCGCCCTCGTGCTCGGCTTCGCCCTCGGCCTCCGCCTCGAGCTCCTCCTCGGCCTGCTCCTCCACCGGGGCGGCGGGGGCGGGCGCCCGGTCGGCGACCGGCTCGGCCTCGACGGCCTCGCCACGACGGCGGCGACGGCGACGGGAACCGGGCTGCGGTGCGGCCTCGGCGGCCGGAGTCACCTCTTCGGCCGACGGGGTCTCCTCGGCCGTCTCGATCTCTTCCTCGGCCTCGTCGTAGTACGCGGCACCTGCGGCCGCGGCGGCAGCGGCGGTCTCCGGGGTCTGGAACATCGGCTCGGCGAAGACCGGCGCCTGGAAGACGGCCACGGCAGGACGCGTCGCCCGACGGCTCTTACGGGCGGGCTCCTCGACGTTCCCGGTGAACTCCGGCCGGCCTGCGGGGGCTGTGGCCCGGCGGCGCTGACGGCCACGCGGCGCGGCGGCCTCGGTCTCCTCCTCCGGCTCGGCGGCCGGCTGTGCGGCGGCCTCGGTCTCGACCACGGCCTCCACCGGCGCGACGGGCTCGACGATCTCGGCGGCCTGCGGGGCACCCGCGGGCGAGGTGGCCTTGCGGGAGGCCCGACGACGACCGCGCGGGGCAGCCGGCTCGGCAACCTCTGCGGTCTCGGTGACCTGCACGGCCTCCGCGGCCGCCACGGGCTCGACGATCTCGGCGCTCGTGGTGCCGCCCGACACAGGCTGCGGGGCACCAGCCGGAGCGGACGCCCGGCGGCGGGTACGGCCACGCGGGGCGGCTGCCTCGACGGGCTCGGCGACGGGCGCCTCGGCCGGAGCGGCGGTCTCGACGGCCTCGGCGGCCTGCGGAGCACCGGCCGGAGCCGTGGCCTTGCGCGTCGCACGGCGACGCGCACGCGGCGCCGGAGCGGCCTCAGTGAGCTCTGCGGCCTCGGCGGGCGCAGCAGCCTCGGGGGTCTCCTCGGCCTTCGGCGCACCCGCGGGAGCGGTTGCCTTGCGGGTCACCCGACGACGCGCACGGGGCGCCTCGGCGGGCGCAGCGGCTTCAGCAGGCTTCTCCACCTCGACGGCCTCGACGGCCTCGACGACCTCGGCGGCCTGCGGGGCACCGGCCGGAGCCGTGGCCTTGCGCGTCGCACGGCGACGCGGCCGCGCCGGCGGCGCGGCCTCCGCCTCGGCGGCAACGGTGCCGGACGCTTCGGCGTCAACGGCCGGTATGGCCGGCGCGACTGCCTCGGCGGCTTCCGCGCCCGTGGCACCCGCCGACGGCGGACCTGCCGGGCGGGACGCTGCACGGCGCCTGCGGCGCGGCGGCAGCTTGTCGCCGGGGGCGTTGTTCTCTTCGGCGTTCCCGGTCGTACCGGGTTCGATCGGTTCGAGCATGCGGGCGGTTCTCCCGTCACGCTCCCGGGCGCCGCGCCTGATTCCGGTCCGACACGGTCCGCATGCAAAACGCGGTACCGCCGTCCGGGGCGCGGGCGCCGCACGGGAGCTGAATGTCTGGCTCGCCGGTTCCGTCCGTGATGTGCGTACGGCCTGGCGAAAGTCTTATGGGTCAGCGCGCGGCCCGGCCCAGGTGGCTCCCGAGCCCGAGGGCTGCGCTACAACGACCGCCTTACGCGGAACCTGCACCTTCCGGCGCCGTCGCGACAGCGGTCCCGGTGGCCGTGGATGCCACGGCTGGGGCTGCCTCGCGGTCGGGCGCGAGCGGGTCGGTCACCGTGCCGGACTCCTCGTCGAAGAGCCCCTGCGCCAGCCTGGTCACCGCTGCGGGGACCGGCGGCGCCAGGTCGGCCACAACGCGGAGACCGGACAGGACGTCGTCAGGTCGCACGGCAGGTGTCACGTGCCGAACAACCAGCCGCAGTATCGCACAGGGCTTGTCCCCCGGCCTATCAGCGCCGGGATCGACGGCCTCGAGACCGGCGACAGCCGCGCGGGCGTCGAAGGTCCGCATGCCGTTCTTCGTACGGCGCTGGACCTCGACGGTCTCGGCGCCGAGGAATCCGGCGACGGCCTTCTCGGCGTCCTCGAAGGGGACCCCGTCGAGCCGCATCTCCCAGACGGAGGCGGTCAGCCGGTCGGCGAGACCCGAGGTCCGGGCCTCCACCGCGTCGGTGATGTCGAGACCGTCCGGGAGCGACGCGTCGAGCAGTGTGCGCAACGTGTCGGGATCCCGCGGCTCGGTGAGGGCGATCTCCAGGAACTCGGCCTCGCTGCCCGTGCCGGTGGGTGCGGCATTGGCGTACGAAACCTTGGGGTGCGGGGTGAAGCCCGCCGAGTAGGCCATGGGCACCTCGGCGCGCCGCAGCGCCCGCTCGAAAGCGCGCTGAAAGTCGCGGTGGCTGGTGAACCGGAGGCGGCCGCGCTTGGTGTAGCGCAGTCGGATGCGCTGCACTGCCGGTGCGGGCGGCGGGCCTTCGGGCTGTCGCTTGCCCAGTGGTTCTTCTCCTCGGTGCGGAGCGGACGCGGTAGCACGCCGCCCTCGAAATACGGGTGGCCCGGGGGTGTCCGGTCCGGCTCACCCCTGCTTGCGCAGGGAGATCTCGGGTTCGGGCGCCGCGCTGGGCACAGTCGTTGTACTACCCAGAGTACGCGCAAGGCGGCCCACCGGTTCCCGGGGCTCGGGGACCGGGCCTCCGCCGACCAGTGCACGCCATGCGTCACGGCGGGCCTGCCGCACGGTCTCGCGTGCGCTGCGCAGCGCACTGCGGGCCGCACGTCCCGCCTCGACCGCGGCGCTCTTGGCCGGGACCCAGACCGCGTCGCGCACGACATGGCCGACCGGGGTGCACACCGTGCGGTAGACCCAGGCCGCCGGGGCGCCGATGAGATGCCACGCCAGCCAGGAGATCGCCCGGCCGACGGCCCTCGAGACGAATCCGGCAATACGCCAGGCGACACCGACGGCAGCGGCGATCTCCCGGCCGACCGGGGCAAGGACCCGGCGGTACAGCCCGCTCACCGGAGCGACGAGCAGGGTCATGACGACCCAGGTGGCGGCCGCCCCGAGCCCGCGGGCGGCGGCGACGGCACCACGGGCCAGCAGGGCGGCGAGCCAGGCGACGCCGTGGCCGAGTGGAGTGACCAGTTCCCGGTACGTCCAGGCCAGCGGCAGCACGACCAGGTGCTCCACCAGCCAGGTGACGGCGGTCGCGAGCGGCACCAGGAGGTAGCGCCGGACGCCGGCCGCCGGCCGGACGAAGAGCACGGTGAGCAACAGACGGAGCGCGGTGACGGCGCGCCGTCCGGCAGGGGTGAGCATTTCGCGGTACACCCACCTCAGCCCGTGCCCGACCACGGCGGCCAGCCACCGCAACGCATGCCCGAGCGGGGTGAGGACAGCCCTGTGGAACCACGCGACCGGGGCGACGATCCCGTACCGGACGACGGGCACGACGACATACCGCCACAGCGCCACCCACGGCCACACGAAGACGGCCGCGCCCAGCCACCGCAGCCCGTGCCCGACCACGGCGGCCAGCCACCGCAGCCCGTGCCCCAGCGGGGTGAGGACCGACTCGTACAGCCGGACCAGCGGGTCGACCACGAGCACCCTGCCCAGCCAGGCCAGTGACCGTCCCAGGGGACGCAGCAGGACCCGGTCGGCGGCCCGTGCGGTGGCGACGAGCGCGTCCCAGACCATCCGTACGGGCAGGACGACCACCAGCACCACGATCCGTACCGGAATCCTGATGAACGTGGTCAGGCAGCCGTCGCCGGTTTCGTAGTGCGCGGGTGCCTGATGCCTGCCGTACACGCGGGGCCGCTTCTCCTGGTCCATGTGGAACAGGACGCGAACGGCCCGGCCCAGGGTTTCCCGGGCCGGGCCTTCGTCATCGAGCTGTCACCCGAAGGAGGACGCCCTGTGCGACGTGATGTCCGGTGTTACCTACTTGACGACCGTCAGCGGAAGCAGCTTCTCGCCGGTCGGCCCGATCTGGATGTGGGTGTCCATCTGCGGCATAGGGAGACAGCTCCACATTTAATCGATACGCTCCGCGAGCATGAAGACGTACGACATCGAGAGCGAGTGGACCGCCTCGGACCTGGCCCTCCTGGAGGACCTGAAGCGGGCGGAGGCTCTGCTCCCCGAGAACGCTCCGCGCGCGCTCCTCTCCGTCCGCCTGTCCGTACTTACGGAAGACACGACATCGCCGGTGCGACAGGAACTCGACCTACGTCTCCTAGCCAGAGAGAAGGGGTATCGCGTCGTCGGTGTCGCATCCGATCTCAACGTGTCAGCGACGAAGGTTCCGCCGTGGAAGCGGAAGGAACTCGGGGAGTGGCTCAACAACCGAGCCCCGGAGTTCGATGCTCTGCTCTTCTGGAAGCTCGACCGCTTCATCCGTCGCATGACGGACCTGTCCACGATGATCGAGTGGTGCGAGCGGTACGGGAAGAACCTCGTGTCGAAGAACGACGCGATCGACCTCAGCACGACCGTGGGCCGGATCATGGTCACACTCATCGGCGGCATCGCGGAGATCGAGGCGGCGAACACGTCGACCCGCGTCACGTCGCTGTGGGACTACGCCCGCACTCAGGACTCGTGGCTCGTCGGTAAGCCGACGTACGGATACGTCACGACGAAGGTGGACGGTAAACCCGCGCTCGCCATCGAGCCGAGCGCACACAAGGCACTGCACTGGGCCCGGCGCATGGCGCTCCGGGGCGTCTCCGCCCGACGCATGGCCCTCTGTCTCGTCCGCTCCGGGCTCATGTCGACGGGGCTCACGACGTCGACTCTCCTTCGCCGCCTTCGTAACCCCGCACTTATGGGCTACCGGGTCGAGGAGAACAAGCAGGGCGGGAAGCGACGGAGCAGGCTCGTCCTCGGCAACGACGGGAAGCCGATACGGGTTGGCCCTCCGATCCTCACAGAGGAGGAGTTCGAGACCCTTCAAGCGGCACTCGACCGCCGGGGCAAGAGCCAGCCCACGCGGCAGGCGGGCGGAGCGACCCAGTTCCTCGGCGTACTCGTCTGCGTCGACTGCTCAACCAACATGACCGTGCAGAAGAACATGAGCAACGGCCGGAGCTACACGTACCTGCGCTGCGGCAAGTGCAAGGGCGGCGGGCTCGGCGCACCCAACCCGCAGGACGTGTACGACGTCCTCGTGGGCGACGTGCTGCGCGTCCTCGGCGACTTCCCCGTCCAGGTCCGGGAGTACGCGAAGGGAGCCGAGGCGCGCGCCGAGGTGAAGCGGCTCGAAGATGCCATCTCCTACTACATGGCGGAGCTCGAACCAGAGGGCCGCTTCTCGAAGACGCGGTTCACTCGCGAGCGAGCGGAGAAGACGCTCGACAGGCTCACGGAAGAGTTGAACGCCATCGATCCCGAGACCACGCAAGACCGTTGGGTCCTCGTGCACAACGGCAAGACCTTCCGGGAGATGTGGGAAGCGGGCGGTATGGAGGCCATGGCCGAGGACCTGCGCCGCGTGGGCGTCACGTGCGAGGTGACCCGCACGAAGGTTACGGGGGTGCGCGCCCCATCCGTACACCTGCGACTGAAGATCCCCCGCGACGCACGCGAACGCTTGGTCATCAAGGGCGACGACTTCGCCGCAAGGCTCTGACGAGCGAGTGGAGACGCACACCTCCGGGCAGCTTGGCCAGCCCGGCCCCGGAGGTGTTCGACTTGACGGCCGGCGCGGCTCCAGGTAAGAAGACTCTCCCGCTCCTTCTGGGAGCGGACACCGTAGCTCCTGCCGTTCAGCGGCGGTAGAGCTGGCCGCTCCGTGAGGGGCCGCGATCCCGAGGGGCTCGCAGGGACGTCGAGGACATCCCGAAGCGCAGGACGGTACTGCGCGACTTCCACCCAACGCTGAGGCGCGGCTCCGCGCTGCCCTCGGCCAGCGCCAGGAGTCGCCAGCCCTTGCACATCACGATCGAAGTCGTCTGGACTTGTGAGGTCTGCACCTCACCCCTCACCGAGGGAGAGCCGCACGACTGCGGCCATGCCCTTCAGGAAGGGGGTGCGACCGGTGGCTATCAGCTTCGGCCATGACCGCTCGTGGGGCGCAGTCTCCCAGCACGAGTACCGGCGCATGGCGCAGAGCCCAGGACACCCTCTCGCCTACCGCGTGCACTTCGCCGCCATCGGATGGGCGGACAGGCGGGGACACGCAGGGTTCGAGCCCGGCCGGCTGGCCACCCTGCTGGGCAAGAACGGCAAGCCACTGTCCGACCAGAGCACCCGCAACGCGGTGGCACGCGCCAAGGAACTGGACCTTGTGTCGCCCCGCTCCGGGGCCGCCTGCCTCGTCCTTCCTCCCCACCTGTTCCAGAAGGGCAAGGGTGCACCGGTCCCCTGCCGACTCCATCAGGACCGGTGAGCACACGCGGTACGTGTAGTCAGAGCGCGTCTGGCGTATACCAGCACGCGCCCGACCTGCGGAAACGTTCGCGTGCTCTCTTATCTACTTGGCTCCGGTGCAGCGCGGCCCCTGTCGGGGCCGACTGAGGAAGGCCACGAGGACCAGCGGTAAGGGAAGGAGGGGCGCGGCAGCGCCCCACAGAGGCAGGGCAACGGCGAGAGAGAAGCGGCAGAGGGCGGCCTACCGGCCGCCCCAGTCGCAGCGCTCAACAACGGTGCGGCCCCGGAAGGGGCCGACAGGAGCAAGCCAGCAAGACCCACGGGGCGCTACCGCGCCCCACTGTCTCAGTCGTAAGGCCCTGTTCCTTACAGGCTTCCGCCGTCGTAAGCGAGTCAGGGCAAGGCTGTGACCAGGTCATACGTCCCGCCGTGGCAGTCGGCGGGCAGGACAGACGGCCCCTGAAACCGTGGCGGAATCTTGGCTGCTAAGACATGGCGGTCCGCCTCGTTGCGCTCAGGGGGTCATCCCCCACCCCTTCGCCGTCGACGTGCTCAGCCGTCTCGGTCAGTGGTCCTCGCCGTTGCCGTGGAGGACGGTTTCGGCGATCTCACGGACGCGGTCGAGACTGATGCCTGTGCGCTGCTCGACCGCGAGGGGATGATCGGTGGGTTCGAGCTCGATGAAGGGGCGCTGGCCGACCGGGCGGGTGTGAGCATTCGTCTTCAGGTTGGTGGTGCCGGGCGAGTAAATCGGCAGCTCGGTCGTCAGCCAGCCGAAGTACGGCTTCTCGTCTTCGCGGCCGGGCGTGTTCCACATGTCGGCTGCCCGGGAGAAGTTGTCTCGGCTCAGGGAAACCCAGACTCCCCACGAGAAGACCTCGTCACTGCCGATGACGGGTATCTCGATCAAGCCCTTGACGAAGTAGTGCCGGGCCTTGATGACGCACTGGTCTGAGGAGAGCAGGCTGTCAGATCGGCCTTCGAAGCTCGCATCCCAGACATCGGGGGCCGTGGCGCTGTAGCCCATCGGGAGTTCCGCGTGGTACTCGCCGCAGCATGAACAGGTGTAACCGAGATCGTTGGTCATGCGCGGGAGCCTAGCTTCGCCGCGAAGCACAACCACGAGACCGGGTCTCAAAAACCAAGGTTTGTGAGACGACGGGCAGAGCGCCCCTCGCGGGGGCGCAACCCTGTTCAAAACCCGTCTCGAAACTTCGACCCCGGACTTGACCTTTTGAGACGAGTTCTGAGACAGTCCGTGCCATGACGACGAAGACGATCACTGGCCAGCTCATCGGTTACGCCCGCGTCTCCACCGACGACCAGGAAGCGCAGCTTCAGCGCGACGCGCTGACGGCCGCAGGGTGCGCCCGCATCTTCGAGGACAAGGCCAGCGGGAAGAACACCGACCGGCCGGAACTGACGGCCGTACTGGACTACGCCCGACCGGGCGACGTCCTGTGCGTGTGGAAGCTTGACCGGCTCGGCCGGTCGCTCATCGACCTTGTGTCCATCGTCGACGGCCTGCGCGAGCGCGGCATAGGTTTCCGCGTGCTCGACGGCGCGCTCTCCTCTGTCGACACCACGTCGGCCGACGGGCGCCTGTTCTTCCAGATCATCGCGGCCATGGCGGAGTTCGAGCGGTCGCTCATCAAGGACCGCACGCGAGCCGGACTGGAAGCGGCCAAGGCGCAGGGCCGTACCGGCGGCCGGCCGTCTGTGGTGGACGAGGACGTACTCACCGTGGCCCGCGCCAGGAAGGCCAAGGGTGAGAGCGTCAGCTCCATCGCCAAGGCCCTCGGAGTCTCCCGAGCCACGCTGTACCGACACCTGGGAGAGAGCGCCTGAGACAGGCGCACAGCAGTTTCAGACAGGCCCCCGGCTACGTCGGGGGCCGCCGTCGTACGTGGACGTACAACACTGCCTTACTCAGCCCGCACCACCATGTCGAACGACGTACAGATCCACCGAAAGCCGCGATGGTTGCTCAGGCCGGTATGGCTCATGCACTCGACATCGACCGCCGCACTGTCCAGCGACGGCTCCGCCTTCCACTTGCAGTGCAGGCACTCCGCTTCGAAGGTCACGTCCGTGTCCGGATACCGCGTGATCCGGTGTGTCACGAACCGCAGGACCGTGCGAGCCATCACTCGGCCCCGCGGTCTTCCCGGAGGTGCGTGCGGAGCACGACGTTCGCGTCCGTCGCCTTCGAGTAGTCGCCGACCGATCGAGCGTTGGCTCGGGTCACGGCGACGCCGAGGCACTGCCGGCAACCCGCGACGGGGTCCGGGTCTCCCTCCGGAAGGGTCAGGTTCACCGGCCAGGAACGCCGAGAGGCGCCCGGACCGGATCGTCCGAACGCCTCTCTTCGTCTACACCCACTCGACCGCCGAGACGATGCCCGGGTCCCGCCGAGGGGCGGGAAGCGGCGTGCGCCGCTCAGGGCGGGGAGCCTGCTCGCGCTCCTTCACGCCGAGCCCTCGCAGGGCTTCGGCACGGTCCGCCTCGGGTACGCCGGCAAGCGCCTCAGCCATCCGCTGGATGGCATCGCCGCTGGTCACGGCTACTTCTTGACCGTAAGCGGGAGCAGCTTCTTGCCGGTGGGGCCGATTTGTATAGCCGTATCCATCTGCGGGCACACGCCACAGTCGAAGCACGGGGTCCAGCGGCAGTCCTCGACCTCGGTCTCGTCGAGCGAGTCCTGCCAGTCCTCCCAGAGCCAGTCCTTGTCCAGACCGGAGTCCAGGTGGTCCCAGGGCAGGACCTCCTCGTACGTCCGCTCGCGGGTGGTGTACCAGTCGACGTCCACGCCGTACTCGGGGAGCGTCTTCTCGGCGCAGGCCATCCAGCGGTCGTACGAGAAGTGCTCGCGCCAGCCGTCGAAACGGCCGCCGGACTCGTAGACGGCACGGATGACCGAGCCGACACGGCGGTCGCCGCGCGAGAGCAGGCCCTCGACGATGCCGGGCTTGCCGTCGTGGTAGCGGAAGCCGATCGAGCGGCCGTACTTCTTGTCGCCGCGGATCTTGTCGCGCAGCTTCTCCAGCCGGGCGTCGGTCTCCTCGGCGCTCAGCTGCGGGGCCCACTGGAACGGGGTGTGCGGCTTGGGTACGAAGCCGCCGATGGAGACGGTGCAGCGGATGTCGTTCTGACCGGAGACCTCGCGGCCCTTGGCGATCACGTTGACCGCCATGTCGCCGATCTGGAGGACGTCCTCGTCGGTCTCGGTGGGCAGGCCGCACATGAAGTACAGCTTCACCTGGCGCCAGCCGTTGCCGTACGCGGTGGCAACCGTCCGGATGAGGTCCTCCTCCGAGACCATCTTGTTGATGACCTTGCGCATGCGCTCGGAGCCGCCCTCCGGGGCGAACGTGAGACCCGAACGGCGGCCGTTGCGGGTCAGCTCGTTGGCCAGGTCGACGTTGAACGCGTCGACGCGGGTGGAGGGCAGTGAGAGGCCGATCTTGTCCTCGGTGTACCGGTCCGCGAGCCCCTTGGCGATGTCGCCGATCTCACTGTGGTCCGCGGAGGAGAGCGAGAGAAGGCCGACCTCTTCGAAGCCGGTCGCCTTGAGACCCTTCTCGACCATGTCGCCGATGCCGGTGATGCTTCGCTCCCGCACGGGGCGCGTGATCATGCCGGCCTGGCAGAAACGGCAGCCGCGGGTGCAGCCGCGGAAAATCTCGACGGACATCCGCTCATGGACGGTCTCGGCGAGGGGGACGAGGGGCTGCTTCGGGTACGGCCACTCGTCGAGGTCCATGACGGTGTGCTTGGACACGCGCCACGGCACGCCCGACTTGTTCGGCACGACGCGGCCGATACGGCCGTCCGGGAGGTACTCGACGTCGTAGAACCGCGGGACGTAGACGCCACCGGTCCGCGCGAGGCGGAACAGCACCTCTTCGCGCCCGCCGGGCCGGCCTTCGGCCTTCCAGGCGCGGATGATCTCGGTGATCTCCAGGACCGCCTGCTCGCCGTCGCCGATGACCGCGCAGTCGATGAACTCCGCGATCGGCTCGGGGTTGAACGCGGCGTGGCCGCCGGCCAGGACGATCGGGTCGTCGAGACCGCGGTCCTTGGCATCCAGCGGGATACCGGCGAGGTCGAGGGCGGTGAGCATGTTGGTGTAGCCGAGCTCCGTGGAGAAGCTCAGACCGAAGACGTCGAACGCCTTCACCGGGCGGTGGCTGTCCACGGTGAACTGCGGCACCTTGTGCTCGCGCATCAGCTCTTCGAGGTCCGGCCACACGCTGTACGTGCGCTCGGCCATGACGCCCTGGCGCTCGTTGAGTACCTCGTACAGGATCATGACGCCCTGGTTGGGCAGCCCGACCTCGTACGCGTCCGGGTACATGAGGGCCCAGCGGACGTCGCATTCGTCCCACGGCTTGACGGTGGAGTTGAGCTCACCGCCGACGTACTGGATGGGCTTCTGCACATGCGGGAGCAGAGCTTCGAGCTGTGGGAAGACCGAATCGACAGACATCGCGAACTTTCGAGAGCCGGCAGTGGTGACCATCCAGCGTACCCCGGCGCTCAGCTTGTCAGCTCCGACCGCAGTTCCGGCCGGGAGGCCCGCTCCCATACCCCGGGCAGTTCCCGCTCGCGGGCGGCCGCGTCCGCCTCCTCCCGTCCGTACAGCAGCCCCCAGGTGAAGGTGGACTCCCCCGCCGCGTGCGCCTGCGCGGCCACGGTGCGCAGGGCTTCACGGGCGACGACGCTGTCCTGGTGGTCGCCGAGCACGGTCTGCACGGCCTTCATCCGCTTGGCGAACTTCTCGGCGGGCTTGCCCAGCGCGGGGGTGGCCGCCTCCCCCGCGTACCTGGCCCGCTTGGCGGCCTTGCGGGCCTCGTGCATCGCCACGTCCCGGCTCTGGCCCGCGGGGAGGTCCAGGGCGTGGCCGATCCGGGTGGCCAGCCGCGCGTAGTCCTTCAGGACGGCGCGCGGCAGGGCGTCCCGCGGGCCGCGGTCCGCGCCGGGCAGCAGCGGCGGGTCGGCGAGGAACGCGTGGAGTGTGTCGAGGAGCGCCAGATACCGCTTCCCGTCGAGTACGCCGACGGTCCGGCGCCGGGAACCTGAGCGGCGGGCGGTGGACCAGATGCGCAGGCGGCTGCGGACGGGTCCGAGGACGAGGGTGCGGGGCAGCTCCGCGATCCGGGTGCGGAGCCGTTCGTCGAGGACTTCCTGGTCCCGGTCGACACCGAGCTCCGCGGCCAGCCACTTCAGCTCGTCACCGATCGGATCGGTGACCGTCCGGTCCAGGATCTTCCGGTACGTCCTGAAGGCGCTGCGCAGCCTGCGTGTGGCGACCCGCATCTGGTGCACGGAGTCGGGCAGATCGCGGCGTACGGCGGGGTCGAGGGCGACGATCGCCGTGATCTGGTCGCGTGCGTACGCCAGGACGTGGTCGCCCGCCGTCCGGGGCTGCGGCCTGCCGTTCCTCTTCGGGCGCTGCTTCCGTTTCGGGGCTGTCTCGTCGAGGGCCCTGGCCAGTTTGGACGGCGCCGCGGAGGGGCGTACGCCGCCCTTGCGCAGCCGGTGTTCGACGGCGTCGAGGAAAGCGGGGTCCTGGTCGTCGGCGAGTTCGACCTCGATCTCGGTCCAGGCGGCGGTGCCGCTGCCGCCCGTGAGCCGCTCGGCCCGGACCTCGTCGACGCTGAGTTCGGCGAGCAGCGTGCCGTCGGCGTCGAGCAGGTGGTGGACGTCCCGGGTGGAGAGCAGCCGGACGACGGGGACGAGCTCCGTCTCACGGACCCGGGAGCGCAGCAGCCCTGCGAGGCTGTTCGGAAGGGTGTCGGAGAGCGGGGCCTGGATCTCGTCGCGGATCCCGGAGGCGACCGGGAATTTGAGGTGCCAGCCGGCGTCGGCGCCGCCGGTGCGGCGGCGCAGGGTGAGCGCGTCGGCCGCGAGCCGGTGGTCCTCGGTGTCGTAGTAGACGGCGTCCAGCTCCATGACGCCGCGGTGGTCCACGGCCGCGACGCCAGCCACCCGGGTCAGATCGGGAAGCCGGGTATCGACGGTGGCTTCGTACTTTCGCTCGATTTCACGCTTCGAGTCCGCCATCGGACCTACTTTCGAGTGAACCGTCGGCTTCACCCGCAGCGACGCTGAGGCGTTGTTCTAAGTTGTACACCTGTCCTCGGGCAGCGGTCGGGGCTTGGCCGTCAGGAGGTTCATCTGAACCGAGTGAGAAGCCGCCCCCTTCGCGGGGCGGAGGAGTCACGAACTGAATCTAGCCGCTCGTGCTCGCTCGCTACTCGCTCGCATCGCGATCGATTCCGTTCCCTGAGCAGTCCCTTGCCGGGACCTGGTGCACACCCGGCTCCGGCAAGGGACTGCACGCAGCGAGGACACGCCTACGCCGACATCGGCCGCTGCACCCGGATCGACTGGAGCAGTCCGATGGCCACCCAGACGGCGAACATCGATGACCCTCCGTACGACACGAACGGCAGCGGGAGTCCGGCGACCGGCATGATGCCGAGCGTCATCCCGATGTTCTCGAACGCCTGGAAGGCGAACCAGGCGATGATTCCGGCGGCGACGATCGTGCCGTACAGCTCGGTGGTCTCGCGGGCGATCCGGCAGGCGCGCCACAGGACGACGCCGAGGAGGACGAGGATCAGTCCGGCGCCGAGGAAGCCGAGTTCCTCGCCCGCGACGGTGAAGACGAAGTCGGTCTGCTGTTCGGGAACGAACTGGCCGGTGGTCTGGGTGCCGTGGAAGAGGCCGGTGCCGGTGAGTCCGCCGGAGCCGATGGCGATGCGGGCCTGGTTGGTGTTGTAGCCGACGCCCGCCGGGTCGAGCGCCGGGTTGGCGAAGGCGGCGAAGCGGGCGATCTGGTAGTCGTCGAGCAGGCCGAGCTGCCAGACGGCGACGGCTCCGGCCGCGCCGGCGCCGAGGAGTCCGAAGACCCAGCGGTTCGACGCGCCGGAGGCCAGGAGCACGCCGAGCACGATGACGGCCATGACCATCACGGAGCCGAGGTCCGGCATCCCCATGACGATCACCATCGGGATGAGCGCGAAGCCGAGTGCCTTGGCGACGGTCCGGTGGTCGGGGTACAGCTGGTCGCCCGCGTCGACGCGGGCGGCGAGGACCATCGCCATCACCAGAATGATGGTGATCTTGGTGAACTCGGACGGCTGCAGGGAGAAGCCGCCGCCGATGATGATCCAGGCGTGCGCACCGTTGACGGTGGCGCCGAGCGGGGTGAGGACCGCGAGGATCAGAAGTACCGAGAGGCCGTAGAGGACCGGGACGGCGCCGCGCAGGGTGCGGTAGCCGAGCCAGATCGTGCCGACCATCAGGGCGAAGCCGATGCCGGTGTTGAGGGCGTGCCGCAGCAGGAAGTAGTACGGGTCGCCGTGGTTGAGGGACTCCCGGCCGCGGGTCGCCGAGTAGACCAGGGCCGCGCCGATGAAGGAGAGCGCGACCGCGGAGCCGAGCATCGGCCAGTCGAGCCGGCGCACGACGGAGTCGCGGGCGGTGAGCCTGCCCCAGACGCCGCGGTCGGGGGCGTACCGGGAGACGGAGAAGCCGGCCATCAATCGCGCCTCCCGAGCACCGCGGCGAGTGTCTGCTCCTCCGGGGCCTTCTGCGAGTTCGGGGCGTAGGGCTTGATCGTCGGGGCGTCGATCGAGCCGTCGTGCTGGATCTTGGGCAGGGACTTCTGCGGCGTGGGCAGCAGCGCCTTCTTGAGGTCCTGCTTGCCGGAGTCGTCGAGTCCGTAGATCGCGTCGTAGATGTTGCGGACGGCGGGCCCGGAGGCGCCGGAGCCCGTACCACCCTGGGAGATCGTCATGACGATCGAGTAGTCCTTGGTGTACGTGGCGAACCAGGAGGTCGTCTGCTTGCCGTAGACCTCGGCCGTGCCCGTCTTGGCGTGCATCGGGATCTTGTCCTGCGGCCAGCCGCCGAATCGCCAGGCGGCGGTACCGCGGGTCGCGACGCCCGCCAGCGCCCCCTCCATCTCCTTCAAGGTCTTGGCGCTGGCCGGCAGCTTGCCGTGCGAATGAGGCTCGATCCAGCGGACGTTCTTGCCGTCGGGGCTGATGACCGCCTTGCCGACGGTCGGGTCGTAGAGCGTGCCGCCGTTGCTGATCGCGGCGTAGATGGTCGCCATCTGGATCGGGGTGACGAGGGTGTCGCCCTGGCCGATGGAGTAGTTGATCGCGTCATAGGCGTGCAGCTTCATGCCCTCGAGGCAGTTCTCGTGGGCGAGCACGGTGCCGAAGTCCTTCTTCTTGGGCCATTGCTTGCCCTGTTTGCACCAGGCGTCCTTGTTGGCCTTCCAGAAGTCCTTCTTCCACTGGCGGTCGGGGACCCGGCCGGTGACCTCGTTGGGAAGGTCGATGCCGGTCTCCTTGCCGAGACCGAACTGGTGGGCGGTCTTGAAGAACCAGTCCTTGGGGTTCTTCTTGGGCTGCAGCCCGCCGTCCTTCTGCCACTGCTGGTGGCCGAGGGCGTAGAAGACGGTGTCGCAGGAGACCTCGAGCGCCTGGCCCAGGGTGATCGGGCCGTGGCTCTGCGATTCGAAGTTCTTGTAGACCTGGCCGTCGGCGCTGTACGAGCTGCCACAGTTGTAGCGGCCGTCGAACGGGTAGCCCGCCCTGACGGAGGCCGCGGTCGAGACGACCTTGAAGATCGAGCCGGGTGCGGCCTGGCCTTGGATGGCCCGATTGAGCAGCGGATAGTTGGACTTCTTGCTGGTCATCCGGGCGTAGTCCTTGCCCGAGATGCCGCCGACCCAGGCGTTGGGGTCGTAGTCGGGGTTGGATGCCATCGCGACGACTCGGCCGGTCTTGGCCTCCAT
The DNA here is from genome assembly GCF_048270745.1 of Streptomyces sp. NPDC056231. Lineage (NCBI taxonomy): Bacteria > Bacillati > Actinomycetota > Actinomycetes > Kitasatosporales > Streptomycetaceae > Streptomyces > Streptomyces sp. NPDC056231. Next base: position 420,150 of record NZ_JBLVKW010000001.1, read on the forward strand.
GACGACGACGGCGCCCGAGTCGGCCTTGTAGTTCTGGTCGGTGTTCTTGTCGAAGGTCTTACGGGCCGTCTTCATGGCCTCGTTGAGCTCGTACTCCGCGACGGCCTGAACCCGGGCATCGATGGAGGTGACGACGCTCGATCCGGGCTTCGCCTCGTCGTTCTTCGCCTGGCCGATGACCCGGCCGAGGTTGTCGACCTCGTAGCGGGTGACGCCGGCCTTGCCGCGCAACTCCTTGTCGTACGTGCGCTCCAGGCCGGATCGGCCGACCTGGTCGGAGCGGAGGTACGGCGAATTGGTCTTCTGGGCCTTGGTGATCTCTTCGTCGGTGACGGGCGAGAGGTAGCCGAGGACCTGGGCGGTGTTGGCCTTGCCGGGCGAGGCGTAGCGGCGTACGGCGGTGGGTTCGGCGGTGATGCCGGGGAAGTCCTCGGCGCGTTCGCGGATCTGCAGGGCCTGCTGGGTGGTGGCCTCGTCGGTGACCGGGATCGGCTGGTACGGCGAGCCGTTCCAGCAGGGCTGCGGGGTCTTCGCGTCGCAGAGCCGGACCTTGTCGAAGACGTCCTTCGGCTTCATGTCGAGCACATCGGCGAGCCGGGTCAGAACGCCCTTGCCGTCGTCATCCATCTTCAGCAGATCGGTGCGGCTGGCGGAGACGACGAGGCGGGTCTCGTTATCGGCGAGGGGCACGCCACGGGCGTCGAGGATGGAGCCGCGGACGGCGGGCTGGACGACCTGCTGGACGTGGTTGCTCCTCGCCTCGTCGGTGTATTCCCGGCCGTTGCGGATCTGGAGGTACCAGAGGCGGCCTCCGAGTGTCAGCAGCAGCGAGAAGACAAGGACTTGGAGGATGATGAGCCTGATCTGGACCCGCTGGGTCCGGCCCGTCTCCGGAATGTTGCTCACGGGGCGCCCCCGGTGGTCGGGCCGGGTGTCCGGGGGGAGCCCCCCGGGAGATACAGCCTCACAGTCGCTTGGCTCCCTTGATCCGTCCGGCCCGTGCCGCCCGGCTGCGGGCGACCTTCACCCGCAGTCCGCCGCGCTGGCTGCCGATCCTGAGTCCCGTGCCTGAGGAGAGCCAGCCCGAGGCCACGGCTCCGCCGGAGGGGTCGGAGATCGGGTCGTTCTCGGTGCGTCTGGCGAGCGCCATGATCAGTGGAACGGTGAACGGCGCGAGAAGCAGGTCGTAGACAGCGGCGGTGAACACCAGTCCGCCGAGGCCGACATGACGGGCGGCGGTGTCCCCGACGAGGGCGCCGACGAGGGCGTACAGCAGCGTGGATCCGATCGCGGCGGCCACGACCACGGCCATCGGGGCCAGCGCGGACTTGAGCCGGCCCTTCTCCGGCCGGGCGAGTCCGGCGGCGTAGCCGATGATGCACAGGACCATGGCGTAGCGCCCGGCGGCGTGGTCGGCGGGCGGCGCCAGGTCGGTGAGGAGCCCCGCGCCGAAGCCGATCAGGGCGCCGGCCACATGTCCGTACACCAGGGAGAGGCCGACGACGACGAGGAGCAGCAGATCGGGGACGGCGCCGGGGAGTTGGAGGCGTGCGAGTACGGAGACCTGGACGACCAGGGCGATCACGACCAGAACGGTGGAGAGCAGAGTCCGGTTGAAGCGCATGGGGATCAGCTCTACCTCTGCTCGTTGACCGTGTTGCCGGTGGTTCCGGTGGGGCTGGGACTCCCACTGGGACTGCCGCTCGGGGTCTCGTTGACGTTCCCCACGACCTTTCCGTTGGTGTCGACGATGTCACCGTTGGGCGAGATGGTGACGGTGACCGTCGGGGTGGGGGTGGGTTTCGGTTTGGCGGGCTGTTTCGGCAGGACCATGTCGCGCGGGTCCTCGCGCGGTGCCTGGACGACGACGCCGACGATGTCGAGTCGGCTGAAGCCGACGAACGGGCGGACATAGACGGTACGGGTGAGGTCGCCGCCGGACGGGTCGACGCGGACCACCTCGCCGACCGGGACTCCGGGCACGAACGGCTTGTTCTTGCTGGAGCCGAAGGTGACCAGCCGGTCGCCCTTCTTCACCTGGGCCTTGCCGTTGAGGAACTGGACGGAGAGCGGGCGGTCGCCCTGGCCGGTGGCGAAGCCGAGTTCGTCGGTCTTCTCCATCCGGGTGCCGACGGTGAAGTCGGGGTCGTTGGCGAGGAGCACCGTCGCGGTGTCCGGGCCGACGGTGGTGATGCGGCCGACGAGTCCGTCGCCGTTGATGACGGTCATGTCTCGCTTGAGGCCGTCGTTGGAGCCCGCGTCGATGGTGACGGTCCAGGAGAAGCCCTGGGCCGCTCCTATGGCGATGACCTGGGCGGCCTTGATGCCGTACTGCCCGGCGGCGGACTCCTTCAGCATCTTGTCGAGTTCGCGCACCCGGTTGCGGTTGCGGTCGTCGCTGCCGAGTTTCGTCTTCAGCGCGGTGTTCTGCTGTTCCAGGGCGGCGATCCGGTTGTGCCGTTCACCGGAGTCGCGGATCGCCCCTATGGCGTTGCCCACCGGATCGACGGCTGCCGCGACGCCGTTCTCGACCGGCCCGAAGGCCGTTGCGGCGGCCCGCCGGGCGCCGTCCACCGGTGACTCCTCGCCGCCGCGGATGTCCACCGTAATCAGTGCGAATGCGATGGCGATCAGCAGCACCAGGAGCAGCCGGCTCTCTCGTGTGTCCCTCACGTGCGGCGGCCGTGCCTTCCTCGTCGGAATGTTCGTGCCTGTATATCAGCGGTCCGCCGTATGGGGCGGCAGCGCCCGTACGGCGGACCGCTGTGTTGTCGTTCCCGGTGCTACCTGCGGGGCTGGGCGTCCAGCACCTGCTGGAGCGCCTCGAACTCCTCGACACACTTACCGGATCCGAGTGCCACCGAGTCCAGGGGGTCCTCGGCGATGTGGATCGGCATGCCGGTCTCACGGCGCAGCCGCTCGTCCAGTCCGCGCAGCAGCGCGCCGCCGCCGGTGAGGACGATGCCGCGGTCCATGACATCGCCGGAGAGCTCCGGCGGGCACTTGTCGAGCGTGGTCTTCACCGCGTCGACGATCGCGTTGACCGGTTCCTCGATGGCCTTGCGGACCTCCGCGGCAGAGACGACGACCGTCTTGGGCAGTCCGGAGACCAGGTCGCGGCCGCGGATCTCGGTGTGCTCGTCCTTGTCCAGGTCGTACGCCGAGCCGATCGTGATCTTGATCTGTTCGGCGGTGCGCTCACCGAGGAGGAGCGAGTACTCCTTCTTGATGTGCTGGATGATCGCGTTGTCCAGCTCGTCACCGGCGACCCGGATCGACTGGGCAGTGACGATTCCTCCGAGCGAGATCACGGCGACCTCGGTGGTGCCGCCACCGATGTCGACCACCATGTTGCCGGTGGCCTCGTGGACCGGCAGCCCGGAACCGATGGCTGCGGCCATGGGCTCCTCGATGATGTGCACCTGCCGCGCCCCGGCCTGCGTCGACGCCTCGATGACGGCGCGTCGCTCGACTCCGGTGATGCCCGAGGGCACGCAGACGACGACCCGCGGGCGGGCCAGGTAGCGGCGCTTGTGGATCTTCAGGATGAAGTAGCGGAGCATCCGCTCCGTGATCTCGAAGTCGGCGATCACGCCGTCCTTGAGGGGACGTACGGCAACGATGTTGCCGGGTGTACGCCCGATCATCTTCTTGGCCTCGGAGCCGACCGCCAGGATGCCGCCGGTGTTGGTGTTGATGGCCACGACGGACGGCTCGTTCAGAACGATGCCGCGCCCTCTGACGTACACCAGCGTGTTGGCAGTCCCTAGGTCGATAGCCATGTCACGGCCGATGAACGACATTGAGTTCCCCTTGTTCCCCATGAGGATGCGTCAGGCCTTCCCAAGAAGCGGTTATGGCTTGTTTTGGTAGGCGAGGTGAGCGCTGCGGGCGTGGATGATTCCATCGTAGTGCCGTGTTCACGGACACCGCGCGAGGGTCCTTCGCCATTGTGGGCGGAACGGGTGGCCGTTCCACTCATGGTGACGTTACGTCGGAGGGATGCGTTCCCGCGATCGGGGACCCTATGCCGAAGGGCGACCGAATTACTTCGGTCGCCCCGGGTCATGAGCGCTGTTTGGCTGATTCGAGGTCAGGCAAGCCCCGGAAAGAACAGCTTCAGTTCACGCTCTGCGGACTCCTCGGAGTCCGAGGCGTGGATGAGGTTCTCGCGGGTGATCGTGCCGAAGTCGCCACGGATGGAGCCGGGCGCGGCGGCGATCGGGTCGGTCGGGCCGGCCAGGGCACGGACGCCCTCGATGACCCGCTCGCCCTCGGCGACCAGGACGACTACGGGGCCGGACTGCATGAATTCGACGAGCGGCTCGTAGAACGGGCGGCCGACGTGCTCGGCGTAGTGCTGCTCCAGGGTCGCACGGTCGAGCGTGCGCAGCTCCAGCGCGGTGACCTGCCAGCCGGCCTTGCGCTCGATCCGGCCGACGATCTCGCCGATCAGCCCACGCCTGACAGCGTCGGGCTTGAGAATGACGAGGGTGCGCTGAGTCATGTGCGGCTCCTTGAGGGCATGCGGGTGCGGTGAGGCGAGGTTACAGGGGCACGGAGACGGGCCGGCGGCCGGGTTTGCCCGACGTGCCCGGCTTCAGGTTTCAGCCGCCGGCCGAGGCCTCGGTCGCCGCCTGCGCCGCCCAGCGCGCCTTCGCCTCGTCGACCTTGCGACCGTAGTGCACCGAAGCCCACCACAGTCCGCCGAAGACCAGCCCCAGGATGAACATCATCGGGACGACGAACCCGCTGGCGACCAGTGCCACCTGGAGCGCCCAGCCGAGGGCTGTGCCGCCGGGGCGGGTGATCATCCCGCAGAGCAGGACGGAGAGCAGCATGCCGATGCCGCAGACCGTCCAGACGGTGGTGTTCGACAGGTCGTCGGACTTCATGGCGACGAGTCCGGCGAAACCGATCACGAAGAATTCGCCGATCAGCGTCGACGCGCAGAGCGTACGCACAGGGTCAGTGCCTTCCCAGAAGCAGCCGGGCCTCGCCGACCGTGATCACGGAGCCGGTCACCAGGACGCCGGCGCCCGCGTACTCGTCCTCCTCCTCGGCGAGGGTGATCGCCGCCTCCAGCGCGTCGTCGAGGCGCGGCTCGACCTGGACGCGGTCGCCGCCGAAGACCTCGACCGCGACAGCGGCCAGTTCGTCGGCGTCCATCGCCCGGCCGCTGGAGTTCTGGGTGACGACGACCTCGGCGAAGATCGGCTCGAAGGCTTCGAGGAGCCCCCGGACGTCCTTGTCGTCGCTCGCTCCGACCACGCCGATCAGCCGGGAGAAGCCGAACGCCTCGGACAGCCCGTCGGCGGTGGCGCGGGCGCCCGCCGGGTTGTGGGCCGCGTCCAGGACGACGGTCGGGCTGCTCCGGACGACTTCGAGGCGGCCCGGCGAGCGGACCGAGGCAAAGGCCCGGCGGATCGTGTCGATGTCGAGCGAGCCGGGCTGCTCGGCGCCGATACCGAAGAACGCCTCGACCGCGGCGAGCGCCACCGCCGCGTTGTGCGCCTGGTGGGCGCCGTACAGCGGGAGGAAGACCTCCTCGTACTCGCCCCCGAGGCCGCGCAGGGTCAGAAGCTGGCCGCCGACCGCGATCTCGCGGGAAACAACGCCGAACTCCATGCCCTCGCGAGCGACCGTGGCGTCGACCTCGACGGCCTTCTTCAGCATGACCTGCGCAGCGTCGACCGGCTGCTGGGCCAGGATGACGGTGGCGTCCTGCTTGATGATCCCGGACTTCTCACCGGCGATCTCGGCGGGTGTGGCGCCGAGCCGGTCGGTGTGGTCCAGGGAGATGGGGGTGACGACGGCGACCGAGGAGTTGATCACGTTCGTCGCGTCCCAGCTGCCGCCCATGCCGACCTCGACGACCGCGACGTCGACCGGTGCGTCGGCGAAGGCCGCGTACGCCATGCCGGTCAGCACCTCGAAGAAGGAGAGCCGGTAGGGCTGCTGGGCGTCGACCATCTCGACATACGGCTTGATGTCGTTGTACGTCTCGATGAACCGCTCCGGGTCCATCGGTGCACCGTCCAGGCTGATCCGCTCGGTGATCGACTGGACGTGCGGCGAGGTGTAGCGGCCGGTGCGCAGCTCGAAGGCGCCGAGCAGGGCCTCGATCATGCGGGCGGTGCTGGTCTTGCCGTTGGTGCCGGTGATGTGGATCGACGGGTACGCGTGCTGCGGCTCGCCGAGCACGTCCATCAGGGCGGCGATCCGTGACACGGACGGTTCGAGCTTCGTCTCGCCCCAGCGGCCGGCGAGCTCCTGCTCCACCGCGCGCAGCGCCTTGTCCACCTCCGGGTCGGCGGGTCGGGCGGGGACCTCGTCACCCGGGACCGGTCCCGAGACCGTGCGCAGGGTGCGGCTGCCGGCCTCGATCACCGCCAGGTCGGGGTCGCGTTGGGTCGCTTCGTCGACGATCTCCGCGAAGGTGTCGTCGGACTCGGACGCGTCGTGCCGGTCTGAAGGGCGGGGCTCACTCACGGGTCCCAGTCTACGGATCGGGACGGACATCCGGCGCGGGGCCCGGCCACGGTCACGAATCGCCCGCCCGGGCCGCTGACGGCACGACGCGCCCCGGGGCACATGGGGGTCCCTGCCCTCCGAGCCTGACTGCGGCGCCCGAGCGGTGCGCGCCCCGGAGTCCGGGAGGACGGCTGCCCTGCGCCGGACACGCCGTACGGGCCGCTGCCGCGGACCCGGCCGCGGCGCGGGTACGACGAAGCCCCCGTGTCCCTAGTCGGTCAGGGACACGGGGGCTTCGCGCTCAGATCATCAGCTCTGCGGCAGGTTCGCCAGCTGAGCGGTGATCCGCGCGATGTCCGCGTCGGCCTTGGCGAGCCGGGTACGGATCTTGTCGACCACGTTGTCCGGTGCCTTGGCCAGGAACGCCTCGTTGCCGAGCTTGGCGTTGGCCTGGGCCTTCTCCTTCTCGGCGGCACCCAGGTCCTTCGTCAGGCGCTTGCGCTCGGCCTCCACGTCGATGGTGCCGGACAGGTCGAGGGCGACCGTGGCGCCGGCGACCGGCAGCGACGCGGTGGCGTGGAAGCTGTCGCCGGCGGGCTGCAGGCGCAGCAGCTGGCGGATGGCCGCCTCGTGCGGCGCGAGCGCCGTGCCGGTCAGGGTGAGCTCGGCCGGGACCTTCTGGCCGGGCTGGAGACCCTGGTCGGAGCGGAACCGGCGGACCTCGGTGACAACCTGCTGGACGAGCTCGATCTCCTGCTCGGCGGCCGCGTCGCGGAAGCCGGAGTCCTTCGGCCAGTCGGCGATGACGACGGACTCGCGGCCGGTCAGCGTGGTCCAGAGCGTCTCGGTCACGAACGGGACGACCGGGTGCAGGAGGCGCAGCATCACGTCGAGGACCTCGCCGAGGACCCGGCCGGAGACCTTCGCCTGCTCGCCGCCCGCGAAGAACGTGGTCTTCGACAGCTCGACGTACCAGTCGAAGACCTCGTCCCACGCGAAGTGGAAGAGCGCCTCGCTGAGCTTGGAGAACTGGAAGTCGTCGTAGAACGCGTCGACTTCGGCGACGGTCTTGTTGAGCTTCGACAGGATCCAGCGGTCCGTCGCGGACATCTGCGACGGGTCGGGCAGCTCGCCCTCGATCCTGGCGCCGTTCATCAGCGCGAAGCGCGTGGCGTTCCAGATCTTGTTGGCGAAGTTGCGGGAGCCCTGGACCCAGTCCTCGCCGATCGGGACGTCGACGCCCGGGTTGGCACCGCGCGCCAGGGTGAACCGCAGGGCGTCCGAGCCGTACTTGTCCATCCAGTCCAGCGGGTTGACCGCATTACCGAAGGACTTGGACATCTTCTTGCCGAACTGGTCGCGGACCATGCCGTGCAGAGCGATGGTGTGGAAAGGCGGGGTGCCGTCCATCGCGTACAGGCCGAACATCATCATCCGGGCGACCCAGAAGAAGAGGATGTCGTAGCCCGTGACCAGGACGGAGTTCGGGTAGAACTTCGCCAGGCTCTCGGTCCGCTCCGGCCAGCCGAGCGTCGAGAACGGCCACAGGCCGGAGGAGAACCAGGTGTCGAGGACATCCGTCTCCTGCGTCCAGCCCTCGCCGCTCGGCGGCTGCTCGTCGGGGCCGACGCAGACGATCTCCCCGTCCGGGCCGTACCAGACCGGGATGCGGTGGCCCCACCACAGCTGACGCGAGATGCACCAGTCATGGAGGTTGTCGACCCAGTCGAAGTACCGCTTCTCCATCTCCTGCGGGTGGATCTTGACCTGGCCGTCGCGGACCGCGTCGCCCGCCGCCTTGGCCAGCGGGCCGACCTTGACCCACCACTGCATGGACAGCCGCGGCTCGATCGTCGTCTTGCAGCGCGAGCAGTGGCCGACGGAGTGGACGTACGGGCGCTTCTCGGCGACGATCCGGCCCTCGGCGCGCAGAGCGCCGACGATGGCGCTGCGCGCCTCCAGCCGGTCCAGGCCCTGGAAGGGACCGTGTGCCGTGATGATCGCGTGCTCGTCCATCACGGCGAGGCTCGGCAGACCGTGCCGCTGGCCGATCTCGAAGTCGTTCGGGTCGTGCGCGGGCGTGACCTTGACGGCGCCCGTGCCGAACTCGGGGTCGACGTGCTCGTCGGCGACGACCGGGATACGGCGGCCGGTGAGCGGCAGCTCGATCTCCTTGCCGACCAGGTGCTTGTAGCGGTCGTCCTCCGGGTGGACGGCGACGGCCGTGTCGCCCAGCATCGTCTCGGCACGGGTCGTCGCGACGACGATGGCGTCCTCGCCCTCGCCGTACCGGATGGAGACGAGCTCGCCGTCGTCGTCCTGGTACTCGACCTCGATGTCCGAGATGGCCGTGAGACAGCGCGGACACCAGTTGATGATGCGCTCGGCCCGGTAGATCAGCTCGTCGTCGTAGAGCTTCTTGAAGATGGTCTGGACGGCCTGGGACAGACCTTCGTCCATGGTGAAGCGTTCCCGCGACCAGGCGACACCGTCACCCAGGCGCTTCATCTGCCCGGAGATCTGTCCACCGGACTCGCCCTTCCACTGCCAGACACGGTCGATGAAGGCCTCGCGCCCCAGGTCGTGGCGGGACTTGCCCTCCTTGGCGAGCTCACGCTCGACGACGTTCTGCGTGGCGATACCGGCGTGGTCCATGCCCGGTTGCCACAGCGTCTCGTAGCCCTGCATCCGCTTGCGGCGGGTGAGGGCGTCGATCAGCGTGTGTTCGAAGGCGTGCCCCAGGTGGAGGCTGCCCGTGACGTTCGGCGGCGGGATGACGACAGTGAACGGAGGCTTGTCGCTTGTCGCGTCGGCCTCGAAGTAACCACGTTCTACCCAGCGCTCATACAGCTTCCCCTCTACCTCGGCCGGTGCGTACTGGGTCGGCAGTTCGGGGTTGCTGGCTGGCGTCTGCTGAGTGTTCTCGGTCACGGGGGACAGTTTAGAGCCGTCGCAGTCGTGTACTGAAACCGGTTTGCCGAGTAACGGTGTGACTCCCGTTGCTCCATACGGGTGGACCGTCCGTCAGGATGTTCGGAACGCATAAGCATGACGAACAGGGGACACCACAGATGAGCTACAACCAGCCGGGCCCGTACGGCGGCCAGCCTCCGCAGGGCCAGCCCGGCCCCTACGGTGGCCAGCCGCCGCAGGGTCAGCCCGGCCCGTACGGCCAGCAGCCCGGTCCGTACGGCCAGCAGCCGGGCCCGTACGGCGGCCAGCCGCCGCAGGGCGGCCAGCCGGGTTACGGGTACCCGCAGCAGCCCCAGCCGGGCTACGGCTACCCGCAGGCCCAGCAGCCGGGCCCGTACGGCCAGCAGCCCCAGGCCCCGTACGGCCAGGCCCCGATGCCGCCGGCCGCCCCGAAGAAGAAGACCGGCCTGATCATCGGCGGCGTCGTCGTGGCGCTGGCGGTCATTGCGGGCGGGGTGTACTTCCTGACGTCGGGCGGGGGCAGCAACACCCTCAGCGACGACGGTCCGCACAAGCTGACCACGCCGGCGAAGGTGCTGGGCGAGTACAACCGCTTCGGCGGTGACAACTCGGGCATGAAGCAGGACGAAAAGACCACGAAGGAACTGACGGCCAGCGGCATCGAGAACGGCAAGGCCGTCACTGGGATCTACTCGACCGCGGATCTCAGCAATTTCGACCCCAACGATCCAAGTACCGTGCCCGACATCGCAACAGCGAAGGGCATCACCTATATCGGTGCTTACGGCAAGGTCAAGGACCCTGCCAAGGCGCTGGACGCATTCTTCGCGACGCTCAAGAAGAGCGCGTCCGAGGACTCGAAGAAGAAGACCCAGTTTGTCGGCGAACCGGAGGAGGTGTCTCCCTCCGGTTTCGAGAACGGCATCATGAAGTGCCAGGCCGCCAAGGGCAAGGACGCCCAGTCCGGCAAGTTGAAGACCGACTGGTTCTGCGCCTGGTCGGACTACAGCACCATGGCGATGGTGTCTCCCGGCGACGCCACCAAGAACGTGGACAAGGACACCGCTGCCAAGATCGCGACGGATCTCCGCAAGGAGATCCGCGTCAAGGAGTAGGTTCCCGAACGCCGAAGGGGCGCCCGGCCAGTTGACTGGC